>ONFW01000177.1 GCA_900317215.1 uncultured Eubacteriales bacterium
GAGCAGAACCACTGCTTTGTCGCACGGAAGAGAACCGGCTTTTTGCATCTCCAGCAGTGAGGATACTGGTGGATTATCTTTTTGAGCGCAAAGAGCGCATTTGTCTTTTCGAGATATTCTGCTATCGGCTTGTTTGCATCCTCGGTGAGAAGTCCTGCAAACCTTCCTGCCTCCTCAGTGAGCCTGCCGTGGGCGTCTACCGGCACAACCATAGGAAGCTCCTTATAATTTCTGCATACCTCATAGTCGTCAACGCCATGACCCGGAGCAGTGTGGACACAGCCTGTACCGCTTTCAAGGGTGACGTGATTTCCGACAATAACCAAAGAGGTACGATCAAGGAAGGGATGAGCCGTTTTCATATATTCCAGCTCTGCACCTTTTATCGTGCCAATGACCTCATAGTTTTCTATTCCGGCTGCTTCCATTGCAGCAACATAAAGCTCCTCAGCCATTACATAGTATTCGCTGCCGCTCTTTATAACACTGTAATTATATCTCGGTCCCACGCAGATAGCTACGTTAGCGGGGAGAGTCCATGTAGTCGTTGTCCAGATCACAAAGAAGGTATTCTTAATGTCTGCACCCATTGCAGAGAGCTTTCCAAGGTCGTCTGTTACACGGAATTTAACATATATGGAATGGCACGGATCCTCAGCATACTCTATTTCCGCTTCAGCAAGCGCAGTCTCACAGTCAGGGCACCAATACACAGGCTTAAGGCCTCTGTAGATATAGCCCTTGCATGCCATTTCTGAGAAAATGCGTATCTGCTTTGCCTCATAGTCGTGAGTGAGGGTGATATATGGATTGTTCCACTCTCCTATTGCGCCGAGACGCTTGAACTGATTTCTCTGATCGTCGATATAGCCCTGAGCAAATTCACGGCAGATCCTTCTCAGCTCAACCTCTGAGATAGAGGTGGAATTGCCTACTCCGGCCTTTGCTCTCGCCTTGAGCTCCGTCGGCAGGCCGTGAGTATCCCAGCCGGGGACATAAGGCGCCTTGAAGCCGGTCATATTCTTATACTTAACTATAATATCCTTCAGCACCTTGTTCAGCGCATGACCGAGATGTATATTTCCGTTTGCATAGGGAGGTCCGTCATGAAGAACATAGAGAGGCTTGCCCTCGTTATGCTCCATAAGCTTTTCGTAGATATTCTCCTCCTCCCATTTTCTGAGAGTATCGGGCTCCGACTTGGGCAGACCTGCTCTCATCGGGAAGTCCGTTTTCGGCAGATTTAGCGTGCTGTTGTAATCCTGCGGCATGGGTCTTCTCTCCTCTTTCTTTTTTAACGGAGCTTCTGAGTGCAGAAGCTCTCCTGTTGTTTATACAAGCCGAAAATCCGACACTGTTACGGTGTCGGATATGATTGCTCGGCAATCTGAAACTTTTTTCTGAGTGAACATTTCCGGATCACTTGTACCCGGCTTATCCTTCGTCAGGCTCAATCGCCTTTACGGGCTGACGGTTGTTCTTTGCCTCTCTGAAATTCTCTTCCGCCCGTGCAGAGCTGAAAATAACTCCGTCGTCTATCTCGTCGATACTCATCGGAGCGGGCTCCTCACCGCCATTGCCTTCAGACTCCCTTGCTCTTACGGCAGCCATTATCTCATCGGCATTGCTGTCGGTATTCTTGCTCTGCTCATAAATCCCGTCCTCAAAAATAACGGCATTTTCATCAAGCAGTGTTTCACCCGCATCATCGGCGTTTTCTTTTTCAAAAGCCGCCTGTGCCTTTAAGTTGGTCCTGACTTCCTCGGATATCTCCTTTACCCTGTCCTCGTCTATAAAATCGACCTTGATCCTCGACTTTTCCTTTGCATCCTCAACCGCCTTATCGGCGTCATCTCTGAGCGAGCCTTCAACGCTCTCGGGAGTAGCGGGCTCAGCTATGGGGTATTTCTCGTCGAGTCTGGACTGGTACTGTTTGAACTCCTCCTCCTTCGGGAGAGAGTTTATCAGCTTGAGGTGGTTCTTATAGGAATCTATAAGCGCCTCCCTGAAACGGGTCACCTCAGACTGAATGCGGATTATATTCTGTTTCTGCTGTTCGATTATCCTGTTGTTCTCGTCAATACTGCTTGCCGAACGCAGCAGGGCGCTGTTCAGTATCGTCTGCGATCTTGTTTCCGCCTCCGACATCATATTGAACGACTTTTCCTCTGCTTCCGAAAGCATGGCCGCAGATTTTTGCTCCGCCTCACTCACCATGCTCTCCGACCTTACGGCTGCATCGGAGACAAGTTTTTTAGCCGTCTTTTCGGCTGTGATGATAGCGTCCTGAACACTATCCGCCTGCTCCTCATATTTTATCATCTGCTTATTGAGCTGCTCGATACGGTTCTCAAGCTCCCTGTTGGAAAGCTCAAGCTGCTTGACCTTTTCAATGACTCCGTCAACAAAACGGTCAACATCGTCGACCTTATATCCGCCGAAGCCTGCCCTGCGGAAGCTGATGTTTTCTATTTCTTCTACAGTAAGCATGATTTTCCGTCCTTTCCTTTTATTCTTGCAGCAAGACCATTATGCTGCGTTGTGAAAGACCGGATATCAGAAATAGATATTATCGCTCTCAACCTCGTCCATAACATCCTCGCCGGAGAGCTTGACATTGCTGGGCATTACGATGTAGGTATCCTCTGCAACTCTGCTGATCTTTCCGCTGTGTGCATAGGCAACGCCGCTGAGGAAGTCTATTATACGCTTGCCTACGTCCTTATTGGTCTGCTCCATATTAAGAATGACCGTGTTTCTCTTTATAAACTCGTCTGCCATTGCAGTGATATCCTTATCAAAGGTTTCGGGCTTGAAAAGCACGAACTGCACTTTTGTGCTGTCATGCATATTGATAAGGTTGTCAGAGCTGTCCTCATGCTGGTCGTTATCCGTATCAAAAGCATCTGCTGCGGGTTCGCTCTGCTGAGGCTGGGGCTGAGGGGCTGCCTGCTCCTCCTCCTCCTCGCTGTAGTAATCGTCATAGTCCATATCCTCACTGGGCTGCTTTAACATATTCTTGAATTTTCCCATAAATCCTGCCATAATAGTTTATCCTCCATTATCTGTATATTCTTGCACCGAATAATCTTGATCCTATACGAACCATATTGGCGCCTGATCGTATGGCCTCTATATAATCATCGGACATTCCCATGGAAAGAAAGTCCATACTTACATTATCTAATGTTTTGCACGAAATGTCAATAAATAATTTATACA
>ONFW01000037.1 GCA_900317215.1 uncultured Eubacteriales bacterium
ACAAATATCCCTTCGCCTTCCTGTATCAGACGATATTCGGCAAGCCCGAAAGCAACTGAGAAAAGGAATTATAACAAACGCAGGAGCTTTGCTCCTTGTTTAAACAACACAAGTCACGGCTGCCCTCATCGGGTAAGCCGTGATTTATTCTTTTGGTATGCCTGTATTACGAGAAAGCCATTGTTATGTGTATAGTCTCTCAGCTTTAATAGCTCAGTAAATGATAATAAACCAATAAACAACGCAAGGCACGGCCGCCCTTATCGGGAAAGCCGTGCCTTCATTCTTTGTTATGCCCGTCTTACGGGAATGTCCTTGTTATGGAGATAATCCTTAAGCTCCTTTATAGATATCTCTCCGAAATGAAACAGCGAAGCAGCAAGCACTGCGTCGGCCTTGCCTTTGGTAAAGGCGTCATAAAAATGCTCAAGCTTTCCTGCGCCGCCCGAGGCAATAACAGGTATCCCAACATTCTCAGATACCGCTTTTGTCAGCTCCAGGTCGTAGCCGTCCTTTTTGCCGTCACAGTCCATGCTTGTCAAAAGGATCTCTCCGGCACCACGCCTTTCAGCCTCAATCGCCCATTTTAAAGCGTCAATTCCTGTGTTTATCCTGCCGCCGTTGATAAAAACATCCCAGCCGCTGCCGTCATCCCGTCTTTTTGCATCAATGGCGGTAACTACACATTGGCTGCCGAATTTATATGCGGCTTCATTAATTATTTCATGGTTATGCACTGCGGCGGAATTGACTGAGACCTTATCAGCGCCTGCTCTGAGTATCGCAGTAAAATCATCTACCGTGCGTATTCCTCCTCCTACAGTGAAGGGTATGAACACGCAGTCGGCAACCGCTCTTACTATGTCAACAATGATGCTTCTGGCGTCGCTTGATGCGGTTATATCAAGCAGCACAAGCTCGTCTGCGCCCTCTTTGTCATACATTCTGGCACATTCAACAGGGTCGCCTGCATCACGGAGATTGATAAAATTCGTTCCCTTTACAACTCTGCCGTCCTTTACATCAAGACAGGGGATTATTCTTTTAGCATACATTCTTATTCACCTCTCTGCGTCATAGCGGCAAAATTTCTGAGCATCTGCAGACCTACTGCGCCGCTTTTTTCGGGATGAAACTGAGCGGCGTGAATGTTTTTGCAGCTTACTGAGGCGTCGATAGAAACGCCGTATTCGGTGCGTGAGGAAACTATTGAGCTGTCCTCAGCCCTGAGATAATAAGAATGTACAAAGTATACATACGGTTCATCCTTGATTCCCTCAAAAATCCCGTCGTGCTTTACGATATTGAGGGAGTTCCAGCCCATGTGGGGTATTTTCAGAGCTCCGTCCGCATTGGGTATTCTGGAAATAGTACCCTTAAGCAGTCCCAGACCCTTGACGCCGGGGCTTTCCTCACTTGCCTCAAACAAAAGCTGCAGCCCGAGACAAATGCCCAGCAGAGGCTTTCCGCTTTTGACAAATTCAACGACTGCCTGCGCGCAGCCGGAGGAGACCATACAGTCCATTGCATCTCCGAAGGAGCCTACACCGGGAAGGATAGCTCCGTCCGCCTTTAAAAGCTCTTTTGTGCTGCTTGTAATGATATGTTTGCAGCCGATAAATTCCAGAGCCTTTACAACACTCTGAAGATTTCCTGCACCATAGTCGATCACGGCTATCATTTTCTTCATTCCTTTTCCGATAAGATAAATCCATTTTATCATAACCAGACGCTTTAAGCAATAGAACTTGATAAAATAAAATAAAATAAATGTCATTTTTTGCTGTGATAATCCGAAGACTTCTTCAAATACTAAAAAGGGGAGATGAAGAAATGAAGAGATATATCATCTTATTTTCGATAACGCTTTTGACAGTATCGGTGATATCAATGTCGGGATATATGCTGAGAGGTGATGAGATACCGGTAGAGATCATGACAGTTGAGCCGCAGGATATGGACAATACTGTAAATGCCACGGGCAAGCTGCAGTACCGCTCCGGAAAGCCTGTAAAAGTAGGATATGCAGGAATAATGGACACCGTTGCAGTTAAAAACGGCGATAAAGTAAGCTGTGATGACCTGCTGTTCACTTATTACAGGATCGACGACGCCTACACAGCTCTTCTTTCGGAATATACAGGCATCAAGGGAGCGGACGCCCTAATCGGAGCGGCATCAAGATATGCGGATCCTGCAGAGCTGACATCAGAGATCAAGAAGTATTGCTCGGTCGAGAGCGTGTATGCTCAGTCTGAGGGAAGGGTCACGGGTCTCAGTATGGGACAGGATGATATATTCACCAAGAATACAACTGTGCTTACACTCACGGAGGAGCAGAGCCTTGAGATACCTGTTAATATCAATGAGACATATATCGGCAGCATAGAGAAGGGACAGAGGGCGGATATAGTTTTCAATGCAGACAGAAGCAGACACTACAGCGCCTTTGTCTCGGAGATATCAGACGAGGCATCGGTCACGAGCGGAATGACAGGCAAGGAGACGACTGT
>ONFW01000102.1 GCA_900317215.1 uncultured Eubacteriales bacterium
ATATACTGCAGCTCAGAGGTATCGTCATGCAGAGGCTTCGGGTCTATCGAGGTATGTATACCCTGCTGATGATACTTCATTACATAGCTAAGCCCGACACCTATTATCAGCCAGAAGATCAGGACTCTGTATGTATAATCCGTAAACAATGCGGCCTCGAACATCGAATAAACACAATAAGCCGCCGCAAATGCGGCTATCAGAACAAGAACATTTCCGTCCCTTCTGCTCATTACCTTATGCTTGAACATAGATTTGAGTATCGCCTTTGCAACAGTAAGAGCAAGCACGAGGAAAAGACTCAGTCCCACTATTCCAAAGCTGACCGTGATAGTCAGAAGTCCGTTATGGAAATCCACATACTTATTTCCCCCAAGGTCGGTATATCTTATTCCACCAAGATCCTTAACGCCGTAATCGGAGATATTGTCCTTTCCTATCCCGAAAAGAGGATACAGCTCAATAAGCCCGAGAGCCTGTCTCCATAGAACAAAACGTCCGCTGTCGATATTCGTATTCTGATGTCCTATCACGTTCTGCTCAGGCTCAGCCTCAGCCTCAGGTTTTTTTGCCACCTCAGCCTTGTCAAGCTTAATGTTGTCGTTATTTGCATCAAGTCCTGTAGATATTACAATATCAGATTCTCTTTTGTTCATTACTGCCGACACACCGCTCTGCACGTTGACTCTTATAAACAGCACAGAAGTCAATACAATGACACAGGAAAGAGCAGTAGCCGCAAGCCTGAACACAAGGGTATGCAGCTTTTTCGTATTGAATTCCTTGAACAGCTCATAAAAGAAGAGAAACGAGAGGTAAACTATGATAAATACCACTGAAGCATTTGAATCTGTTATGAGCAGCACAAAGCTGTTTACGACTATACTGCAAATATAGAATATCCTAAGCTTTTTTGTAGCGGAGTGGTCGGCCCGTCTTATCCTCAGCTGCATCGTACACATAACGATACAGATCACCGAATAAAACGCCGTAACATTTGCGTTCGGGATAATTCCGACAAAGCGTCCCTCCATTATGCCGAATTCAAACCCCATGAGGGAGAGTCCCTTAGGAAAGAACGCAAACACAACCAGCCCGGCAAGCATGGTTATATCCGTTATCAGGATAAGCACATCGAAAAGTCTTTTTATCTCTTTGCGAATGCGCCCGTTGCTTTTTTCGGAGTGTATCCCGTAAAAAAGGAAGAAGCAGACCACTATCCAATACAGCGTAAACATGTTCTGCAGCAGATTTATCTCCGAATGAAGACTGACCGTCAACAGCGCAAAGAGGAGAAAAATGAAAATTATCCGGCGGAACTTGACCCTCATTATGCGCTTTTTTACATAAAGCTGTCTGACCAGCAAAAAGCCCGACCAGACCGTAAGTATTGCCATAGCCGAATAAAAAACCGGTGCTGAAAGATACCTTATGTCACAATACATAACGAGCAATGTAATAAGGCGAAAAGCTGCAGGATCATCAAGCAATCTCACAAGCCTTTCCCTGAAGCTTTTTTTTCTCGTCATCTCACTCAAAGACATCACCTCTTTCATGCTTTCTGCATACATTTCACCTATTATATTATACATCATTTTTCTGCACTTTTCAACATAAAAACGGCATAACAACGCCGAAGCCTTGTCATGCCGCATTATTTCAGAGCATCAGCTCATTCTATTCATTTATAGCAGAGCCCTCACTTCATGCTGAAGGGATCCTTCACGGCATCTCTGTTTCGGATATGATCCTCCTCCGTATCAGAGCCGTCCGCATCACCTTCATTCTGCTCGTCATCATCATCATCAAAGAACAGACTGTCATAGTCAAAGCCGCCGGACTGGTAACCGTTTCCCTGACAGAAATATTCATACAACCCATTCAGGTCAAGCTTCCCGTCCTTATAGAACTGCGGATAGAGCGCATTCAGATCATAACCCTCTTTTCTGAGCTGATCGTACAGCTCACTCCAATCATATCCGTCATATTCTGAAAGTGCCTCCCAGTCTGTATCTCCGTTGTTGTAGAGGTCGTTCCAATTATACCCGCCATAATTGAAGTCTTCCCACTTCTGACCATATTCAGCGTCTCCGTAAATACCGTCACAGATGTCATAATCATCACCGTCATAATCGTCATCATCATCGTCATCAACGTCAGGGCTCAGACAATCGTCTAAGGTATAATCGGCAGGGACCTCAAATAAAGCCTCATTTATCGGCATATCAAGCGTTATCGTCTCATATCCGCTGAGGAGCCCGCTTATGCTGTCATACACCTCTACCTTGCAATAGTTCTCTGTGAGGAAGTATACAGCAAATCTGCTGTCGTAACCATCATATACCTCATAGGCAACAGGCTCGCCCTTTATTTCTACCGTACCTGCAAGACTCGGTACAAAGGTGAAATACTCCTCGATTTCCCCAACAAAATAATTAACATCAAAGCTGTCCATATCAAGCTCGTCGATGTAATAGGTCTTGTCAGTATTATCAAGCTCATACATCTTTCCGTCCTTGATTATCATTGTATCGGAATAGCTGTCATCTCCGAAATCATACTCAATGGTTATCGACTGCCTGTCGCCCTGCCTCTGGAACTCTGCTCTTGCAGCACTTGCAGGCGCCTGACACTGATCCGAAGACAAGCAATAGCTGCAATAGCTGTCGTTCTTAGCATATTCCATTATAGCAAAGTGGACATTATCTCCCTTGAGCTTATCAAAAACCTTTTCCTGCAGCTTTGTCTTTTGCTCATCCTTGCTGTCTTTCTCTTGCTTGCCGAAGGTATCCTCAAATCTCTTGCTCCCGATAGCTCCTATCTCCTCATCGCTGAGCTCCGCAGGCCTTGCGGCGTCCTTGATGCTTCTTTGTGCCGGTTCCGCAGCAGTCTCTGACATAGCAGTTGTCTCTTCACAGCCGTTATCATTTATGCCGGTTTCGATGTCTCCCTTATTTTCCTCAACCACAGCATAGGGGTTTTCGGTCTTATCCGAAAGTCTCACAGTTTCAACTGCATTTGTCATTGATACCCCGACGTTTTTCATCTCTTTTTCTGTCTCCGCTGCACCGCCTGTTGCACAGCCCGTTGACATCATTAGCACACAAGCTCCCATTGCTGAGCATACCACAGTATTTATTATCTTCTTTTTCATAATGATCACTCCGTTCCCGGGACATTGCCCGATTATTAGTTCTGACCCGAGATCATTCGCACTGTTCTCAGGTACTTTCACTTATATAATCCTTCAGAGAGCGGTGTGGTTACATTATTTCAAAAATAATACAACAATAAAAAATGCGCCATCCTTACGGACAGCGCAAATTTTCGATTCTTTATTAATGATATCAGCCGAGCTCAGCGAAGTACTTTATAGTTCTTACCATCTGGCTTGTGTAGCTGTTCTCGTTGTCATACCATGAAACGACCTGTACCTCATAGAGGTCGTCAGCGATCTTGCTTACCATTGTCTGAGTAGCATCGAAGAGTGAGCCGTATCTCATGCCGATAACGTCAGAAGAAACGATCGGATCCTCATTGTAGCCGAAGGACTCGCTTGCAGCAGCCTTCATAGCCTCGTTGATGCCTTCCTTGGTAACGTCAGCCTTCTTAACAACTGCAGTAAGGATAGTTGTTGAGCCTGTGGGTACAGGAACACGCTGAGCGGAGCCGATGAGCTTGCCGTTGAGCTCAGGAATAACAAGACCGATAGCCTTAGCAGCGCCTGTTGAGTTAGGAACGATGTTAGCAGCGCC
>ONFW01000031.1 GCA_900317215.1 uncultured Eubacteriales bacterium
ATAAAAAGCCAAGACTTGCAAGTGAGGAAGGTATTAAATTCAATATTTCCCATTCGGGAACAAAGGTCATTTGCGCTGTTTCGGATGATGATATCGGCTGTGATGTTGAGCAGATAACGGATATAGATATGGAGATAGCGAAAAGGTTTTTCTTTGCAGAGGAGTACGAAGCCCTGATGAAATGCGCTGACAGAGCGGAAAGAAACGATCTGTTTTTTCGCTATTGGACACTAAAGGAAAGCTTTATGAAGGCTACCGGACTTGGCTTCGAGCTTGCGCTGGATGATTTCTGTATTCTTCTTGACAAGTATGATATTTCTGTCAGACATACAGTGGACAGCAGAAAGTATTATTTCCGTGAATTCTTCCTGAACGACGGATACAGATACGCTGTATGCAGCGCGGACAAAACGGACATTCCGGAAAACCTGATGATCTGCAGCTTCAAATCATTGTTTCATGATAATGAATTATTCTCATAATAAACAAAAGAGGTGTTGTGAAATGATAAAAGCTTTATTCTCAAAGAATGAAATAAATACCGGCAGACAAAGGGAATTTGACTATCTTAAGGGCATCATGATGATCCTGATATTCATCATACACGCTTTTCAGGGAACATTATCACCGAAGGATGATGTGATGAGGAGCATCTATATTTTTAACTCTATGTCGGGAGCTGCCGTATTTATTTTTGTAATGGGCTTTGGCACTGCATACTCCCGAAGGGCGTCGCCCGGAGAGTTTACCAAAAGCGGTATAAGGTTTGTTGTTTATCAGTATCTGAATAACTTGGCGTACCTTGCCGCTTATTTATTGCCGCTCCCCTTCATTATCAATTCGCTGTCCTCGGAATCTCTTGATACGGTTCATCTTGGTGTTGAAATATACGGACAGTACACCAATATCTTTTTTATCACGGGTATTTTCTATCTTGTTTTTGCGCTTCTAAGCAAGCTGAAAGCACATACACTTGTGTATGTTATCATAGGTACGGCAACGGCTATTGCCGCACCGTTCATTTATGGCAAGGCGCCCGATATTCCCGTGCTGGGATATATCATCCGCCTTATGATAGGTGAGGCAAATTTTGTTTCCTTTACGCCGCTGTATTTTCTTTCTTATGCAATGTATGGTGTGGCATTCGGAAGGATATTCCGCAAGGTCAAGGATAAAAAGAAGTTTTACCTGTATCTTATGCCTGTATGCGCTGTAATAGCTGCAGTATGGTGGGTGCTGTTCTTCATTCAGAACGGAACAAACCTGACGGAGCTTTACAGTATTGTCAATGTTACATATACTCATCCTGATCTCTGGCACGTTGTTGCAAGCATGGCACACATTTTCCTGATGTCCGGTTTGATATTCTTTATTGTTGATGCAGCAGGAAACAAGGAACCCCGGAACATAGCTGCGAAACAGCTGCTTTATTACAATAAGCATATATCAAAATACTACGCTGTCCATATGCTGACTTATCTTTTAGCATCTGCTTTGCATTCCTATCTGCCGTTTGAAAGCTGGCAATGCTGGATTCTGACGGTACTGTGCATGGTTACTACAGAGATCGTTGTCAGGGGCTATAATGCGATATATGACAAGATCATGAGCGGCAGGAATGAAAGCTATAAAGACAGCAAAAAGAAAGCGCAAGCCAAGAATAAAGCAAGCAAAAAAGCTGAATAATCAGTATGATTAAAAATAAAGGAGGAAAACAAAAATGAGTTTATTAACAACCTGTCTTTGTCAGACGTTTGAACGCCATTCTGACAAGGTATTGCTCACGGACAATTTTTCAGGCCGCAGCCTGACCGGAAAAGAGCTGCTGGATTTCAGCGGAAGGATAGCTGCCGCTCTGAGGGCAAAGGGTGCAGGCAGAGGTTCTATAGTTCCGATTATTCTGCCTCGTTGTCTCAATTATATTGCGGCTGAGATCGGCTCACTGAGAGCCGGCTGCGGATATGCGCCTATCCTGCCCGAATACCCGCAGGACAGGATCGATTACATAATCAATGACTGCAAAGCGCCGGTCATTATAGATGAAGCCTTTATTCGTGAAGCAGAAAAATATGAACCAATAACAGAGAATGTTGAAACTACCGAGGATGATATTTCTTATCTGATTTATACATCCGGATCAACAGGCAACCCGAAGGGTGTTATCCATACTCACCGTTCCTTCTATGACTCGCTCGAAAGAGATCAGGTTATGTGCCGCATGAGAGAGGACGATAAAACACTTGGCCTGGTCAGCTTCAGCTTTGCATGGTCTGTGGCAGAGGTCTATGATACGCTGATAGCCGGCGCAAGTCTTGTTATTCTGAATACAGAGGAACGCAAGGATCTGAACTATGTCCGGAATGCTATCCGTGAAAACGGTATCACGGTAATGTATATCAATCCCAATATGCTCAAGCGTCTGAATATACATGACTCCACCCTCAGAGTTGTCAAAACTGCCGGAGAAAGACTTGCTGATTTCTATACGGATGAATATCAGATCGTGAATATATACGGAACCTCAGAGACCTATTGTGCATTGGCATTTCATCTTGATAAAGCCTATGACAATACACCTATCGGCAAAGCACATCATAATTGCCGTGTTGTATTGCTTGACGATAACGGAAAGGAGGTTCCGCCGGGCGAAGAGGGCGAGATATGCATTTGCGGACATCTTGCAGCAGGCTATATGAACCTTCCCGAACAGACGGCAAAGGTATTTGAAAAGGATCCCTTCTCCGATGATGAAACCAGTGTACTCCATCATACCAGTGATATGGGCAGACTTCTTCCGGACGGAAGTGTACTCTATGTCAATCGTAAGGACTGGATGGTAAAGATAAACGGTCAGCGCGTTGAAACAGGAGAGATCGAAGTCAGGCTCGTTACCGATCACCCTGAGATAGAAACGGCTGTTGTCAAGGCTTTTGAAAACGAATACGGACTGACATATCTTGCGGCTTATTATCAGCTCAAAAAGGGAATGA
>ONFW01000035.1 GCA_900317215.1 uncultured Eubacteriales bacterium
GCCACGGAATGTGAATCAAATTGTGACCTGTTTTGTTTTTTCTGACGCTGATATTGAGAAAAATCCCCATAAAAAGCCAAATTATTGTTTGTCTAAAAAATGACTAATTGTAGCGGATCGTTCTCATTTTCTTCAAAAATTTAGTAAAAACGACAATCACCACTGTTTTTCAGAAGTCTTTTATAAGCATTTCGTGATATTTGAAAAAATGCATAAAAAAGTAGTGACAAACGATATTTAATAGTGTATAATGTTGTTAGGTTAGTAATTTATTATTTACAGGGGGTTTATTTATGTACAGCATGATATCTTACTGGCTTAAGTTTTACAGACACGAGTGTGGTCTGACACAGCAGCAGGTGGCTGACAGACTGAAGATCGAACGATCAACCTACACCTACTACGAGACCGGTAAAACTAAGCCTGACATCAACACTCTCATTAAAATAGCTAAGGTGTTCAATATCAGCTACACCAAGCTTCTTGAGGGAATCGAGGAAGAGCTTGAGTCTGCGGTTGCAGATATCCATTCAGGTTCTCTGACAGAGGACGAGGATCTGCTCAAATACCGCACACATGCAACCACAAAGTATGAGGTTGAGCTTCTTTTCGTAGTACGCAACCTTACTCCCAAGCAGAGGAAGGAAGTTATTAATCTTGCGAAGAAGCTTGTCAGTGAGACCGAAGCTTCCAAGTGATTCTTTATTCTTAAAAAACAACATACTTAAAAGAACTGCTGCACTCCGATGCAGCAGTTCTTTTTTAACTCAATTATTCTTCAAGCGCCATTCTGTACATAGCCTCCAGACAGATCTGCGCATGCCTGAAAAAGTTATTTTTATCCATGCCCTCGTCAGTATCATGTATCCTTGCCGGATCCCCCTTGAATACGGGTCCGAAGGCTACTCCATTGTTGCGGAGAGTTCTTGCGTATGTTCCTCCGCCTGTTGAATACAGTTCCGGCTCCTCTCCCGTGATCTCCTTATATGCTGCCCTGAGAAAATTTGTTACAGGCGCATCTCCGTTGACCGAAAGAGGTCTTTCGTGATTTATCACCCTTGTCATAAGACCCTCGTAGGACGCCTTTTCACTTATCGTCTCGAATATCTCATCAGCAGAGGCTGTCACGGGATATCTTATATCTATAAGCGCTTTTGAGCCTGTTTCATCTATTCCAACAACTCCGACATTCACTGTAAGAGCTCCTGACTGTTCATCACTGCAGGCTATGTCGAGAGATGCTCCGTCATTTTCAAGACCTATCGCATCATCAAGGAAGGAGCACAGACTGCCGAGCACCATTCTGCCAAAGCTATCCGAAAGAAGCCTGATGAGCTGCATTGCCGAGTTGACTCCCTCATGCGGAACACAAGCATGAGCAGCCTTTCCTGTCAGTGTAATGCTCAGGCCGTCCATAGTGTATATGAAGTCGCAGACACAGGGGCTTTTGTCAGCCGCCCTGCGAAGCTGGTTATCCTCTCTTTCGGTGCAGTCTATCAACGCCTCCGCCCTTGAAGGCATGGCATTCACTGCGCTGCCGGAGCGAAACCTGCTTATCAGCGTGCTGCTGTTATCCTTGGAATAAAGCTCAAGCTGAAGAATACCCTTTTCATTAGTGCATATCCCATAATCGGAATCGGGAGTAAAAGCCATATCCGGCATATCCTCCCTGCCAAAGTATATTTCCATATCCTCCATGCCGATCTCTTCGGCTGCCCCGAGAATGAGTCTGAGCCTTCTTTTCGGCACAACACCGCTGTCCTTCAGCGCCTTCATGCAATAGAGCGCCGCCATTGCAGGTCCCTTGTCGTCAACAAGTCCCCTGCCGTAAAGTCTGCCGTCTCTTTCTGTCAGGCAGTAAGGCTCCATGCTCCAGCCTTCGCCTGCCGGAACAACATCAACATGAGCAAGCACAGCCGCAAGACCGTCGCCCTCACCATATTCTACATGTCCCGCAATGCCGTCAATATTTACCGTCTTAAAACCCATCTGCTCAGCTCTGTTAAGAACATATTCCAGAGCCCTTGCTGCTGCAGCCTTATCCTCTGCAGAGACCGAGCGTATCCTCATCAACTCATCAAGGTCATTCAGAAGCTCGTCCTTATACTGCATGATCTTTTCTCCAAAACTCACCTTATCATCTCCGAATCATAGTATTCAAGAATATGCGTAAATGGAGAGGATCATTCCTCCTCGTTCACTATTTCCTTTTCGATCCTGTATCTCGGACGCTGCTTGACCTCATTATAGATCTTGCCGACATAGCTGCCCACGATACCTATGCAGAGCATCTGCAGTCCGCCTATGAACCAGATCGAGCATATCGTAGACGCCCAGCCCGACTGCGCCACACCCATAAAATAGGAAACGAGCGCATAGATAAAGCCTATAAGACTGAGAACACAGGTTATTATCCCCACGTTTGATATCATCTTCAAAGGCTTTACGCTGAAGGAGGTTATGCCGTCCACGGCAAAGCGGATCATCTTTTTCAGCGGATATTTCGACTCTCCGGCAAATCTTTCGTTCCTCTCATAATAAACATAGTCGCTCCTGTAGCCTATAAGCGGAACTATCCCTCGCAGGAAGAGATTGACCTCCCTGTATTCCGAAAGAGCGTCAAGCGCCTTGCTGCCAAGAAGACGGTAGTCCGCATGATTATATACGATATCAACGCCGAGCATTTTCATGAATTTATAATAGCCCTGAGCGGTCGTACGCTTGAAGAAGGTATCCTTCTTCCTGCTGTTTCTCACTCCGTACACGACCTCGCAGCCTTCATTGTATTTGTCAATGAACTGGTCGATCACCTCTATATCGTCCTGGAGATCCGCATCAAGTGAAATAACGCAGTCGCAGCCGTGCTTTTTGGCTGTCATGAGTCCGCTGAGAAGAGCGTTCTGATGTCCTCTGTTGCGCGAGAGCTTTACACCGCCAACATACCTGCTCTCTCCGCTTTTTTCCGATATGATCTCCCACGTCCTGTCCTTGCTGCCGTCATCTACAAAGAGCATCCTGCTCTCCTCCGAGGCCTTGCCGCTTTTTATCAGCGAATCCAGCTTTTCTCCGAGACGCTTTATTGTTTCGTTCAAAACCTCTTCCTCATTATAACAAGGAATTACAAAATATACCTTTGGCATTTACTGTTCTCCTTAATCTGCTGCTGATAATTTTTTATCTCGATGTGCTGGCGCTTGCTTCGGTCTTATTAGGCGAAAGCTTTACATTTACCGTATAGCTTCCCTCAAGCCAGCACTGGGTGAAGGGATCCTTGAATTCAAGCGTTACAGGCCGCTCAACATAGCCCTCGGTCACCGTGGACTTATCCGACATATCTATAACTGCGGTCACAGAAAGCGGAGACAGCAGGTTCACCTTTTCCGTAGGCCCTATGACCTTAACCGTGAGACTCTTGTTTGACACGACCGCATTCTGCTCCTCACCCTGATTCTTTATCACGAAGTTTGACGAGGTAAGATTCAGGGTCTTCTCGCTCATTCCGGACAAATCAAAGCTCACCTTGGCAGTCTCGACCGAATTGATATTCTTACATACCGAGGGTATCTCGAGGGTCACGGTAAATGTGTTGTTTTCCTTGGTAATCTGTGAGAAATCTATTGCTGAGGTGCTTATTGAGGTGTAGTTTGAGCTCTGTGGCACGGCAAGCTCGATAGTCGACGGCTCCACATTAATAAGCTCATTATTGAAATCAAGCTTTTCGGGAATATTGATTATCTTAGGTATGATCTGTATATTCTTTACGTCAAATATCTGTACTGTAGCGTCCACCTCCGTAACATCGGAGGTAATGTATCTGCTGCTTATCCGCTTGCCGTTTTCATCATAAAAAACAAGCGGCACCTTTACAACGGTGGTTTCCGAGAGAGTATCCGTAAAGGTATATTCAGCATCGACCTCTGCGATACTGTTTACCACAGACTCCGCACCCGATATCTTGACAGACTGTCTCGAAAGCAAGGTGTTCGATACGTAGCGGGACGGCGCGACCGAATTTACCGAGACCTTGTCCGTTATCGGAATGACCCTTCCCTCCTCATATCTGTCAACAAACACATTGATGCTCGACGGCGACACGGAGGACACAAATGAGTAGTCGGTCTTGACACCGCTTTTTCTCGGAACGAGATCAACGGTGTATTCACCCGGGGCATTGATAAAGCTGACATCCGCAGCAGTGACATAGATGTCATCCTTTGTTACATTAGTGACCACAAGAGCGTTGCCCGATATCTTGACCTCAGCCTTGATATCCTCTCCGTTGAAATATCTCATATTGTCAGCAAGCTCAGGAAGGTTTATCTGTATTCCCGTGACGGTAAAAACAGACGACTCCTGCGTTGTTGATGCAACCGAGATCCATGAGATAAAAGCAACGAGTATTGAAAAGAACATGACGAATTTATCATTATAGAACAGTTTAAAGCTTATTTTGTTTTTTATTTTTTTCATCTTTCTTTCCCTTCTTCTGGGCGGAGATTATAGGGGTCCTGTCAGATTTTTCGTTCTGCTGGGGAACTATCATTTCCTCAAGAGCGATGTTAAGAGTCTCTCTTGTATAATCACGGGTCAGAACGCCGTTTACCGCGATAGAGATGTTTCCTGTTTCCTCAGAAACCACCACTACAACGGCATCGCTGGTCTCACTTATACCGATAGCCGCTCTGTGACGTGTGCCGAGCTCTGAGCTTACGAGGCTGTTGTTCGGCGTGAGCGGAAGAATACAGCCTGCCGCATACAGCTTGCCGTCACGGACTATCATTGCGCCGTCATGAAGAGGAGCCTTATTGAAGAAGATATTGCCTATCATAGAAACAGACGGCTCCGCATCTATCACTGTACCTGTATTGATTATATCACCAAGCTTGGTCTGTCTCTCAAAAACTATCAGTGCGCCGGTCTTTGAACGCTGGAAGTTATTTGCCGCCTCGGAAATGCAATTGATGACCGATTTTAATTGCTTGATCTTTTCCTCCTCCACCGTCTTTCCACCTGAGATATTGTTCCAATACTTAGCTATCTTGCTTCTTCCGATATGCTCAAGAGCGCTTCTCAGCTCAGGCTGAAATACTATCAGCACGGCAAGCACCG
This sequence comes from uncultured Eubacteriales bacterium, assembly GCA_900317215.1. Classification (GTDB taxonomy): domain Bacteria; phylum Bacillota; class Clostridia; order Oscillospirales; family Acutalibacteraceae; genus UBA1213. The sequence continues at coordinate 5,110 of ONFW01000035.1, forward strand.
AGAACTGGAAGAACGAGGAGAAAAGAGCGTTGAGCATTTTCAGATTGAATATGCCCGAAATAAAGAACGCCACCAGCAGGATAAGGATACCCTTGACGAGCTGTTCCGCTCTGGTTTCGCGAACTATCTTGATGAGGTTATAGATTATAAACGAAACTACCATTATATCGAGAACATCAGTAGCCTTGAAGGTCATCATTAAAGAAACAAAACTGTTGTACATATTAGTTACTGCTTCCCACAAATTAACTCCCCCTTTATTTTCGGCTTTTTATCAGATCTTTATCTTCCCGGTGAATACAGCTTGAACCGGTTCCTTTATGTAAAAGCCTGTCAGCGATACTGTAACAGACCCTCTAATACAAATTATCCTCAGGCACACTGCCCCATAATTATATTTTAACACAGATAGAAATATATTCAACTGTTTTTTTCATTATTTCAACAAAAAACATATCGTGCAAAAAGGCACGGCATTCCTTCACGGGATACCGTGCCGCCAGACAGATGTGAAAAAGTGTAGGCTGCCTGTTCCCCCTGACAGCTCCGGGATAGCGCCGCGCAGCAAAAAAGCCCTGTGTGCAAAAATGAGCAGGAGATCGCGCTCACCAGGGCGGGCTCTTTGCAGGGCGCATAGCTTTGTTCAGCCGGAGGAAGTCAGATGCTCAGCCGCTTATTTTTCTGACAGCAGAAAGCACCGTGTCAATATCCCTTGCTGTAGTGAATACTGACGGTGAGATCCGCACGGCGCCCTTTTCCTCTGTGCCGAAGGCTCTGTGCGCCGCCGGACTGCAATGGAGCCCCGCCCGCACTGCAATACCGTATCTGCCGAGCTTTTTGGCTGCAGTTTCACTGTCGACACCTCTGATATTAAACGAAAGTATCGGCACAAAATGTGCAGGCTCAGGCTCGGGCAGATAAAGCTCTATGGCATTATTGCCGCTCAACCCCCTGTAAAGCCTCTTTATCAGCATGAATTCATGAGCTGCTGCAGCCTCCGTTCCCCTGTGCGAGACAAATTCAATGCCGGCCCGCAGCCCCGCTATCCCGGAAAGGTCAGGAGTCCCGCTCTCAAGCCTGTCGGGAAGCTCAGAGGGCTGGCTCAGAGACATCGAATAGCTTCCCGTACCGCCCTCTGTCAACGGCTCTGGAATGATCCCGCCCGTGATTATGAGAAGCCCCGTCGCCATAGGACCGTAAAGCCCCTTATGCCCTGCCGTGCAGAGATAGTCTATTCTGCTTTCCGCAACATCTATAGGAACTATACCTGCGCTCTGGGCCGCATCTACGGCGATAAGCAGTCCGTATTCATGTGCAAGGGCGGCAAGCCGTTCTACCGGAAGTCTTATGCCCCACACATTAGACGCATGAGTGCATATTATCATTCTTGTCTTTATAGTTATAGCCTGGCGAAAGGAATTGACCGTCATATCGTTATCTCCGGGATATATTTTTACCGCAGACCAGCTCACTCCCCTGGCTTTCATACTTTCAAGGGGACGCATTACCGCATTATGCTCCAGCTCTGAGACAATAACATGATCTCCGCTTTTAAGCACTCCCTTGATAACTGTGTTGAGGGCTGTGGTACAGTTATGGGTAAAAACCACGCAGTTTTCAGACGGAGCATTGAAAAACTCCGCTGCTGCTTTTCTTGCTCTGAATATTTCCTCAGATGCTTTTATAGAAGGCTCATGACCGCTCCTGCCCGGATTAGCCGAATTTCTGACCGCAAGGGCGCAGGCTTCCCTGACCTGCTGCGGCTTGGGAAGGGTCGTAGCCGAATTATCAAGATAGATCACTTTAAACTCTCCCTTCCGTTCTGCCAGAAACCTTTATACCATTCTGTCTGAGCAGACCTTCAGCCTCGTCAATATTATTCCTGACGTAAAGACCGTAGCCGCAGCCCTGGCGCAGCTTGTTTTTCGGCACCCGTTCTATTTCGGAGTAGATCCCGTATTTTCGCAGCAATTCTTTGCCTCTCATGGCATTAGTAACCGATGACATAATAATAAGAGGCTTTTCCATATTTATCACCTCACTGTTCTTTATAACAGTTTATGAAGGAAAAGCCTCTTATGTGAAGCGCTCATCTGCTTATCACACGGCAGAACTGCACAGTCTTTTTAAATTTTCACTCGGAAATACCCATATACTCTTTCACGAACCGGAACATTTTTTCCGAAAGCTCGGCAGACTCAGCCTGGGTCTTTCCTACTGCAGTAAGATAAACCTTTATCTTAGGCTCTGTACCCGAGGGTCTTACGATAACTCCGCTGCCGCCCTCAAGCGAGAAGGCAAGAACATTCGACTTTGGCAGATCTATCTTTTCTTTTTTGCCGCTTTCGGTATCCTTTTTGAAAGACTCAAGGAAATCGGAAATCTCAGTGACCTTAAGGCCGCATACATCAACGAGGGGCTTGCTCCTGAGAGACGCCATTATATCAGACATTTTCTTCATGCCTGCGGCACCGTCAAATTCAAAGCTCTCCGTCCTGTTGAAATAGTGACCGAATTCATTATAGATAGAGGTCATCACCTCATCAAGACTCTTATTGTTTTTACGGTAATAAGCAGCCATTTCGCAGATAAGCATTGAGGCTACGACCGCATCCTTATCCCTGACATAAGTACCTGCAAGATAACCGTAGCTCTCCTCAAACCCGAAGACATATCTGTCCTGCTCGTTCTTCTGCTCAAGAAGAAGTATCTGCTCTCCGATATACTTGAAGCCTGTAAGCACCACCCTGAGCTCACAGCCGTATTTCTCGCATATCCTGTCAACAAGCCTGCTCGTAACAACGGTCTTTACCGCAACAGGATTTGCAGGGAGGGTCCCTTTTTCCTTACGGCACGAGAGAATGTAATTCATAAGCATGATGCCAACTTCATTGCCCGTCATGAGCCTGTAGCCGTTCTTTGTTTTAACAGCTATTCCTACACGGTCGCTGTCGGGGTCTGTGGCAAGAAGAAGATCTGCATCTGTCTTTTTACACAGCTCAAGGCCGAGGCTGAGCGCCGCCTTTTCCTCGGGATTCGGATAGGGGCAGGTGGTAAAATTGCCGTCGGGCAGCTCCTGCTCGGGAACTACAGTTACATTACTGATGCCTATCCTGTCGAGTATCCTCCTGACAAGCTTATTGCCTGCTCCGTTGAGAGGAGTATACACCACCTTAAGATCCGACCCGCTGCAGACGCCCTCATTGACCGTCTGCTCCTGAACCCTTGCAAGATAGCTCTCATAGACGCTGTCATCTATCCATTCTATAAGACCGACTTCAAGACCCTTTTCAAAATCCACAAGTCTGATATCGCCGTTGAAATAATCTACATTCTGTATCTCCGAATATACTGCATCGGCATTGACATCAGTCATCTGACAGCCGTCATTCCCGTAGCATTTATAGCCGTTGTACGGAGCCCGGTTATGGCTTGCCGTCACCATGATGCCTGCGCTGGTTTTAAGCTCCCTTACCGCAAAGGAAACAACGGGCGTCGGCTCAAGCTCCCTTGAGATATACGCCTTTATTCCGTTTGCCGCAAGCACGCGGGCAGCCTCTCTTGCAAACAGATCAGCCTTTATTCTTGAATCGTATGATATTGCGACCGAGGGCTTATCGTATTTTTTGTTGAGAAAATTTGCAAGTCCCTGAGTTGCCTTTCTTACTGTGTAGACATTCATTCGGTTGGTACCTGCTCCTATGATCCCCCTCAGACCGGCCGTACCGAATTTCAATTCGCGGTAGAATCTTTCATAAACAGCCTCCTCATCGTTTTGAATACTGATGAGTTCCTCCGGAAGATCCTTATCATCTGTCGCATTCCTGAGCCAACGCTCATACTTTTCCTTTATCTCCATAAATATATCCCCCTAACCGGAAAAGCACTATATGCTGTTTCCGCATTATTGTAATAATAATATCATATTTTTCCCTCTGTTTCAACATAAAACTTGATTTTTAACGCAGTTTTTTATTAAAGCCAAAAAATAAATAACCGTATATTTCTTTTTATGTCACTTTTCACGAAACCTTGTCAGCACCGGCTTCATGAACGGTTAGGTCATTCAAAAATTGTCTCTTTTCCAAGCATATACAATGGGAATAATAGATAGAAAATCCCCTGAAATATATTAAAATTATACATATTTAGGGCTTGTAATAGTCGGAATAATACGTTAAAATATGATTTATAAATTATTGTAAGCTATCCGAACGGAGGACAATGAATGGAAAACGAAAACATGACCGACGGGCTGCCTGTTCCCGTTGTTACAGGGGAGAACAATGCTCCGCCTGACGACCCGGATACCGCAGCAGACTCCGACATCCAGGAGGATGAGCCGGTGCAGGATGAGTCTGTCAAAAATGCTACCGCAAGGGCAAAGCACAAAAACGGCTTCCGCATTTACACACCTGTCATCATAGCGGCGTCGGTTCTTCTTGTAACAGCAGTTATCTTTATATGCTGGCTGTTATTCTTTGATAAAAACATCAAAGGAATATGGACCTTTGATTTCGATGCGGGCGAAATGAACTGCTCTGTATCCATTGAGCTTGGTGAAGACGATATCTGCCGCTTCCATGATGGTGCGATAATATATCAGGGCTCTTATAAATTCTCGGAAACAAACGACGGAAAAGAAATCCTGAAAATGGAATACTCCGAATACGGCGAGCCGGCTATCACTGCGAATTTCTACTACTCAGTCGAGGGAAGCAACGCCACAGGCAAAAGCCTTGTGCTCACCGATCTGACAGGACTGATATTCAAGCCCTATAACATAAGCAGTGGGACAGGAAACGATCCTGCCGTTCTGGGCTACGATTATCTTGAGGAGGACGGAGTAAGATACTTCAGACTCACCTTCAGGGCTGACAAGGACTACACCACAAAGCTGCAGCCTATTGAAAATGCTGAAAGAGACGACAGGCTCACGGGCATCTGGCTCAATTCAAACGACGACACAAGGCACGACAACACCTTTGCCTTCTATGACGACAACACCCTGCTCATCACCTACAGGGATATGATCTATAAGGGCTGCTACTCCGCAAAGGACGGCAAATGCAGCTTCAACCTTGTCCTGTATACGGGAGAGGTTCAGGAGAACGAGCTTGAATATGAATTCAATAACGACAAGCTCATCATCATGATACAGGGAGTGCCTGCCGAATATACAAAAACCGAAAGCATTACGGCATTCGACAACGGCATAAAATAAGCCCTTCCACAGCAGCTCTCTCTGCAGCGGTCGCTATCCTGCGTTACCCTATATTTCAATATATAAAAGGAGATGTTTAATTATGTTAAACGAATTCTGGAGCTCTTTAAAAAGCGGAACAGATATCAGAGGCGTAGCCGTTGAAGGCGCGGGCTATGATGTTGATCTGACCGACGAGACAGTTACTGCCATTACGAACGCCTTTGTTCTCTGGCTGTGCAAAAAAACAGGCAAGACTGCTCCCGAGCTGAATGTCTCGGTAGGCAGAGATTCAAGGATATCCGGTCCCCGTATTGCAGGCGATGTCAAGGCCGCACTGCTCAGAGCAGGGGTCCAGGTCACTGACTGCGATATGTGCTCTACACCTGCAATGTTCATGACTACTGTCGATCTCGGCTGCGACGGCGCAATTCAGATCACTGCAAGTCACCACCCCTATTACAGAAACGGCCTCAAATTCTTTACCCGCGAGGGCGGTCTTGAGGGCGATGATATCACTGCCATCCTCGAAACAGCTCAGAAGGGCAGCAAGCCGGAGCCGAGCGGAGAAGGCAGACTTACCGAGACTGATTATATGTCCTATTACGCAGGAGATCTCCGTGAGCTTATCAAGGCTGAGATCAATTCCAAGGAGGACTATCATCATCCGCTCAAGGGCTTTAAGATCGTTGTTGATGCAGGCAACGGCGCAGGAGGCTTCTATGCCGCAGATGTTCTTGAGGCTCTCGGCGCAGATGTAAGAGGCAGCCAGTTCCTCGAGCCTGACGGTCTGTTCCCCAACCATATCCCCAATCCTGAGGATAAGTCCGCAATGGAATCGATCTGCGCTGCTGTGAAGGCTGCAGGGGCCGATCTTGGGATCATCTTTGACACAGATGTTGACCGCTGCGGCGCTGTAGGAGCAGACGGCAAGGAGATCAACCGCAACCGTCTTGTCGCTCTTGCCGCCGCTATCGCTCTTGAAAACGTCGATACAGGTCTTATCGTTACCGACTCTATCACCTCAAGCGGACTTAAGGAGTTTATCGAAAAGACTCTCGGCGGCAAGCACCTCAGATTCAAGAGAGGCTACAAGAATGTAATTAACGAGGCCATAAGACAGAACGAAAACGGCGTTTACTGTCCCCTCGCTATTGAGACCTCAGGTCATGCAGCCATGAAGGAAAACTACTTCCTTGACGACGGTGCTTATCTTGTTACCAAGCTCGTTATAAAAGCTGCAAAGCTCCGCAATGAGGGAAAAACTCTTGACAGCGTTATCGCCGAACTCAAGGAGCCTGTCGAGAGCCGTGAGATCAGGATAAAGATTACCGAAAAGGATTTCCGCAAATACGGTGAAAAGGTCATTGCTGACCTTGAAAAATATGCAAAAACACAGAAGGACTTCATCATTGCCGATGACAATCACGAGGGCATCAGAGTTTCCTTTGACAAAAAGAACGGCGACGGCTGGTTCCTCCTCCGTCTGAGCGTTCACGACCCGATCATGCCGCTGAACATTGAAAGCGACAGCGAGGGCGGTGTTGATAAGATCTACGCTAAGCTCAAGGACTTCCTCGAGAACTGTGAGGGTCTTGACACCTATGTAAAGAAGGCTGCAGCAAAGAAGAAGGAAACTCCCAAGGCTGAGGCTAAGGCTGCAGAAAAGAAGGAGGCTCCCAAGGCCGAGGCTAAGGTTGAGGAAAAGAAGGAGGCTCCCAAGGCCGAGGCTAAGGCTGATGAAAAGAAGGAGGCTCCCAAGGCTGAGCCTAAGGCTGCGGAAAAGAAGGAGGCTCCCAAGGCCGAGGCTAAGGTTGAGGAAAAGAAGGAGGCTCCCAAGGCTGAGGCTAAGGCTGCAGAAAAGAAGGAGGCTCCCAAGGCCGAGGCTAAGGCTGAGGAAAAGAAGGAAGC
>ONFW01000125.1 GCA_900317215.1 uncultured Eubacteriales bacterium
GTCATGATATCCGACCTCTCACTATTTGTTATTATAATGATATCATATTGTTCGGATAAAATCCATAAAAAGCGTCAAAGGTCCCAGAAAAATAGCGCCAAGGGGCAGGTTTGTAAATCAGGCTTTATTTTGATAAAAATATCAATTGATACTTGAAATAATGCGTGTCATCTGATAGTATAATAATATAAACTCAACGGAGGGTTGATATTATGAGCGTTATCGGTGACCGTATAAAAAAATACAGAGTTGAAAAGGGTATAACTCAGGAGCAGCTCGGCCAGCTTCTGGGGGTAACCACACAGGGCGTTTCAAGATGGGAGAGGGGCGGCACTCCCGATGCGGAGATACTGCCGAGGCTTTCGGAAATACTTGATGTAAGCATCGATGCGCTTTTCGGAAGAGAGGAAAAAAGCCTTGCCCTCTCTTTTGCAAGGCATATAAGCCAGCTTCCGCAGGAGGACGCCTTTCTTTATGCGCTGAATGTTTGCTGGTCGATAATCATAGGGCTGATGGGCGATGTTACTACGATAGATGATTTTATGAATATGTTCATTGAAAAATCGGTGGTAAAGGACGATAAAAAGCAGGATTACTTTGCAAAGCGTATTTCTGATATCGGTATGGCAAATATGCGTCTCTCGCCAGATTTCTATACATTCTTTCTGATGAAGCTGCCCAAGGACGGGCTTAAAACGGTGCTTGCGGATAAGGAGGAGCTGCGAAGGGTGTTTGAGATACTCGCGGATAAGAAAATGATGGATATTATTTTCTTTTTATACTCACGTCCGATAATGCCGATAGCAACCTCGCTGATAAGCAAGAGCACGGGACTTGAGCCTACTGAAATTGATAAGTGCATGAAGAAGCTTTGTGAGAATAATCTTGCAACAAAAACCGTGGTCGCAACAGCAGAGGGAGAGATCAATTCATATTTGATAAGAACAGAAAGCTATGTCATTCCGCTGTTGTGTTTTGCTGACGAAATGACAAAGAAGGATCTGCGTCCGTTTATGGGCGGATTTGACTGCAATAGGGCATTTCTGTAAACAGTGGCTTTAAAAAATCTCAGAACGCTTTTGTCAGGCTGAAAAGAGTTTATTGTCACCGCAGCAGATTTGGGTTATAATTTAATCATAACAAAGCCGCATGAGACTGCCAAAGGTAAGAAACTTAAAGGAGAATGCGTTATGATAAGAGAAACTGTTGAAAAGCTCATGCTGCCCTATAATGGCGGCGAAAAATTGGTGAGAGTCTATATTCCCGAGCATGAGGAGGGAGAGACCTTCCCTGTGGTATACATGACTGACGGACAGAATCTGTTTGAGGATGATACGGTACAGTTCGGCTGCTGGTACACACGTGAGGCGGTGAGAGCCGAAAGAGAAAAAAACGGAAGAGGCGCTGTCATTGTCGGAATACATAGCAGTACAGATGCTATCGAACGGGCAAACGAGCTTTCTGCAAAAAGCGTTGGTGGTTTCAACATTCCTCCGGAAATGCCGGAGGAGGAAAAGAGACGGATAGATCCCTCAGGAGAGAAATTCGATGATTTTATTATACACACCGTTATGCCTGAGATAGAGGCAGGCTTTCCCGTGAAAAAGGGCAGAGAGCACACTGCCTTCTGCGGAAGCTCAATGGGAGGCTTGCAGTCGTTCTATACAACCGTTACACACAAAGACCTTTTCTCATATGCCGGGGTTTTCTCGCCTGCATTCATGTTCTATCTGAGTGATGATCTTGAAAAATGGATACGCGCCAATGTTGATAGCAGTGCGCCTTATCTTTATCTTTATACAGGCGGTGCCGACCCTCTTGAGCAGGAGATAATGAAAAGTGAAAAAATGGTCTATGGCATACTTGAGGAGTGCTGTCCCGATAGGCTGCACAAGAATATTGTCATGCCCGAAGAAAATCACAACGAGACTGCATGGGCTAAGGTGTTCACGGACTTCCTCGGCTTGTTTCTTTCAGAATCGTACAAGGGCTGACGAAGCTTAAAACAAAATCATAGGTTGCAAAAAACAGCGGACTGCTGCATCACTTGATGCGGCAGTCCGTTCTTTTATTATAGATTTGTGTAGCCCATGAGATCATGATCTACCTCAGCGGCACAATCCCTGCCCTCACGGATAGCTCTTACAACAAGGGACTGACCGATATGCATATCACCCGCAGTATATACTCTGTCAACGCTTGTCCTGTGCGTAGCTCCTGCGGCGGCAACATTGCTCCTTGCGTCGGTATCAACTCCGAACGCCTGCGTGACATAGCTCTCACTGCCGAGAAAGCCCGCTGCTATCAGAACAAGCTCTGCGTCAACGGTAAATTCACTGCCCTCAACGGGCTTCATCATCATTCTGCCGGTAGAGGGATCCTTTTCGGAGCTGAGCTTAATAAGCACGGCACCTTTCAGATCTCCGTTTTCGTCAGAGAGGAATTCCTTTACTGTGGTCTGATAGATCCTGGGGTCAGAGCCGTATACTGCTGCGGCCTCCTCCTGACCGTAATCCGTTTTGCATACCCTCGGCCATTCCGGCCACGGATTGTTCGCCGCTCTTTCATCGGGCAGCCTTGGCATCATTTCAAGCTGGAGAATGCTCCTTGCTCCATGGCGGACACAGGTGCCGACGCAGTCGTTGCCTGTATCGCCTCCGCCGATCACAATGACGTTTTTGTCTTTTGCGCTGATAAAGGTGCCCTCGGCAAGTCCGCAGTCAAGCAGTGACTTTGTTGTGGACTTGAGAAAATCGACAGCAAAATAAATACCCTTGCATTCTCTGCCCGCAGCTTTGATATCGCGGGGATTAGATGCTCCGCATGCGAGAATGATCCTGTCGTATTTTTGCAGGAGCTCTTCTGCAGTGATGTCCTTTCCTACGTTGGTGTTTGTCACGAATTCAATGCCCTCTGCTCTCATGATATCGAGCTTACGCTCTACAATAGTCTTTTCGAGCTTCATGTTGGGTATTCCGTACATCAGCAGACCGCCTATACGGTCGGAGCGCTCAAATACGGTGACACTGTGACCCCTTCGGTTGAGTTGATCGGCAGCCGCAAGGCCGGAAGGACCGGAGCCGATAACGGCAATTCTTTTGCCGGTTCTCACTGACGGCGGTTTGGGCCTTGCAAGACCCTCGCTGTAAGCTCGTTCTATGATGCTGTATTCGTTTGCGCGGGTAGTGACAGCATCGCCGTTTGCTCCGCAGGTGCAAGCCTTTTCGCACAGAGCGGGGCAGACCCTTGAGGTAAACTCGGGAAAGTTATTTGTTATTTTCAGTCTGTCGTATGCGAGTTTCCATGCGCCTATGCTGACAAGATGATTCCATTCGGGTACAAGATTATTCAGCGGACAGCCCGATATCATTCCGCCTATCTTCATTCCGGACTGACAGAAGGGGACGCCGCAGTTCATGCAGCGCTGTCCCTGAATTTTTTGTTCCTTTTCCGAAAGCGGAGTATGGAACTCTTTGAAATTCTTTATTCGCTCCTCCACAGGATATGCCGTGGCGTCCTTTCGTTCATATATAAGAAATCCGTCAGGTCTTCCCATATTCCTTCGTCTCCTTTATCTTATTCTTTGCCGGTCAGACTGTAGAAGGCTTCGATCCTTGCCTGTTCCCTGTCCATGCCGTTCTTCATGTTTTCTTCAATAGCTTCGGTGATGATTTTGTAATCGTGCGGTATCACCTTTTTGAAAAGCGGCAGATATTCGTCAAAGTGAGACAGTATCCTTTCGCCCTTTTCGGAGCCTGTTGCAGCAACGTGCTCTGCGATGAGAGCCCTGAGAGTATCTATATCCTGCGGCTTTGTAAGCTCAGAACATTCTACAAGCTCCTTGTTGAGTCTCTTGTAAAGGCTGTGGTGTTCGTCAAGAACATAAGCAACACCGCCTGACATTCCTGCGGCAAAGTTGTTGCCCGTTTTGCCGAGAATTACTGCTGTTCCGCCTGTCATATATTCGCAGCCGTGCTCTCCAACTCCCTCGACAACGGCAACGGCGCCTGAGTTTCTTATACAGAAGCGCTCACCTGCGATACCGTTGATAAAAGCCTTTCCGCTCGTTGCGCCATAAAGGGCAACATTGCCGATGATAATATTTTCTTCTGCTCTGAAGCGGGTTCCCTCGGGAGGATAGACTATCAGCTTGCCGCCCGAAAGTCCCTTGCCGAAATAGTCGTTGCTGTCGCCTCTGAGCTCAAGTGTGAGTCCCTTGGGAATGAAGGCACCGAAGCTCTGACCGCCGGAGCCGTTGCAGATAATGCGGAAGGTATCCTCGGCGAGCGCATCGTCATAAAGCTTGGTTATCTCTGAGCCGAAAGCGGTACCGAGGGTGCGGTCGGTATTTCGGATATCAATTTCAATGGTCTTTTGTTCGCCTGAGCGAAGGGATTTTTTGAGTTTCTTTTCTATTATCCTCTTATCTATCGTATCCTCAAGACCGAAGTCAAAGAGCTTCTTTTCATTGTAGCTTATGCGGCAGTCAGAGTATTTGCTGTCGAGAAGGAGAGAAACGTCAGTTTTGTTTTCTCTCTCATCGGCAGTTTCACGTCTGCGGAGAAGATCTGTTCTGCCGACAAGCTCATCAACGGTCCTGATGCCTAATCTCGACATGTATTCTCTTAGCTCCTGAGCAATAAAATGCATAAAATTGACCACGTATTCCGGTTTACCGCAGAAACGCTTTCTCAGCTCGGGATTCTGTGTGGCTACACCAAATGGACAGGTGTCAAGATTACAGACGCGCATCATTGCACACCCCAGAGTAACAAGCGGCGCAGTGGCAAAGCCGAATTCCTCCGCGCCGAGAATAGCGGCTATCGCAACATCTCTGCCGGTCATCAGCTTTCCGTCGGTCTCAATGACTACCTTGTCTCTCAGACCGTTCATGATAAGCGTGCGGTGAGCCTCTGCAAGACCAAGCTCCCATGGCAGACCTGCATTATGAATGGAGCTGCCCGGAGCGGCGCCGGTACCGCCGTCATATCCGGAGATGAGTATAACGCCTGCGCCTGCTTTTGCAACGCCGGCTGCAACCGTGCCTACGCCGGCTTCGGATACGAGCTTGACTGAGATCCTTGCGGAGCTGTTGGCGTTTTTCAGGTCATAGATGAGCTGGGCGAGATCCTCAATTGAATAAATATCATGATGAGGGGGCGGAGAAATGAGAGATACTCCCGGGGTGGAGTGCCTTGTAGTAGCGATCCACGGATAGACCTTTCTTCCCGGCAGATGACCGCCCTCGCCGGGCTTTGCCCCTTGAGCCATTTTTATCTGAAGCTCCTTGGCGGAGTTAAGGTATTTTGACGTTACTCCAAAGCGTCCGGAGGCGACCTGCTTTATTGCTGAGCAGCGGTCGTGTTCCGTTCCCCTGCTTTCAAGGCGCTCAAGGCTCTCTCCGCCCTCGCCTGAGTTGGATTTGCCGCCGATACTGTTCATGGCAAGCGCAAGAGCCTCATGAGCCTCCTGAGAGATAGAGCCGTAGGACATTGCTCCTGTCTTGAAGCGACGGACAATGCTGTCAACACTTTCCACCTCATCAACAGGAACAGGCTCGTCAGCATAATTGAAGTCGAGAAGACCTCTTATATTAACAGTACCCATTTCCTCGTTGATCATGCGGGAATATTCCTTGAAGGTGGAGTAGTCGTTTGTTCTGGCGGCTTTTTGCAGAGCATGAATGGTGCGGGGGTTGTAAAGGTGCTCTTCCTTGCCGCTCCTGCTTTTGTGGGCGCCCATTGAAAGCACCTCGTTGTCGGTATCAAGGCCGAGAGGGTCAAATGCTGCGGTATGCAGCTTGTCAACGGTTTTTTCTATATCGTCAAGGGTTATGCCTCCGATACGGCTGACGGTTCCTGTGAAATATTCATTGATAAGCTCATTGCTCAGACCTAATGCTTCAAAAATCTTTGAGCCCTGATAGGACTGCAGGGTCGAGATGCCCATTTTTGAGGCTATCTTTACTATTCCGTGGAGGATAGCCTCGTTATAATCGTTTACCGCTGCATAATAATCCTTGTCCAGAAGCTCGTCATGGATAAGCTCATGTATCGTCTCGAGAGCAAGATAGGGATTGACTGCACTTGCACCGTATGCAAGAAGGGTGGCAAAGTGGTGTACTGTTCTCGGCTCGGCGCTTTCAAGAATAATAGAAAGGGCTGTTCTGCGCTTTGTGACGACAAGATGCTGATGCAGAGCGGATACCGCAAGCAGCGAGGGGATCGCAAGTCTGTTTTCATCAACGCCCCTGTCGGAAAGGATAAGTATGTTTGCGCCGTTGTTGTATGCCTTGTCAGCTTCAATGAACAGGCGCTTTATTGCCTTTGAAAGCTTAGTGTTTTTGTAGTAGAGGATAGGGATAGTAGCGACCTTGAAACCGGAAATATTCATTTTTTTGAGCTTAAGCAGTCCCGTAGAGGTGAGTATCGGGTTGACTACCTTTATAGCCTTGCAGTTTTCGGGCTTCTCCTCAAGAATATTGCCCTCCTTGCCTATATATATTGTGGTGGACGTCACTATCTCCTCTCGGATAGCGTCAATAGGCGGGTTGGTTACCTGAGCGAATACCTGCTTGAAGTAGTCGAACAGCGGCACCGGCTGTTTTGAAAAAACTGCAAGAGGCTTGTCGCAGCCCATAGCGGTGATAGGCTCCTTTCCGTCTTTTGCCATTGGCAGGATATTGTCCATTATCTCCTCATAGGTATAGCCGAACGCCTTTTGAAGACGGTGCTTCACTGCACGGGGATGCTCCTCGACCTTGGCATTAGGCACCTTGAGATATTTAAGACGTATGAGGTTGGCGTCGAGCCATTCACCGTAGGGCTGTCTTTCTGCATAGTGAGATTTTATCTCCTCGTCGTCGATGAGCCTGCCCTGAACGGTATCGACAAGAAGCATTTTTCCGGGATGCAGTCTTTCCTTCTTAACGATCCTTTCCGGCGCAATAGGAAGGGCGCCTGCCTCTGAGGAAAGAATGAGGGTGTTGTCATCAGTTATATAATAGCGCGAGGGGCGGAGTCCGTTTCTGTCGAGAACGGCGCCGATAAGATCACCGTCGGTAAAAACTATTGATGCAGGCCCGTCCCACGGCTCCATAAGGGTTGCGTAGTACTGATAGAAATCCCGCTTGTTCTGATCCATGGCGTGGTTGTTGTCCCATGGCTCAGGAATGGTCACCATGACGGCAAGGGGCAGCTCCATTCCGCTCATTACCAGAAATTCAAGGGTATTGTCGAGCATAGCGGAGTCGGAGCCCTCGGTGTTTACTACGGGGATGACCTTATCTATCTCACCCATAAGGTGCTCTGAGCACATCGTCCCCTCACGGGCGAGCATTTTGTCGGCGTTACCCTTTATCGTGTTTATTTCTCCGTTGTGAACGATCATACGGTTGGGATGAGCCTTCTGCCAGCTCGGGAAGGTGTTTGTCGAGAAACGTGAGTGTACTACCGCAATAGCCGATTCATAATCCTCGTCCTGAAGATCTGTAAAGAAGCGTCTCAGGTCGCCCACGAGAAACATACCTTTATATACTATTGTACGGCTCGAAAGTGATACGACATAGGTGTCTTCGTTGCTCTGCTCAAAGAGGCGTCTGGCAACATAAAGTCTGCGGTCAAAGTCTATCCCCTTGTCAACGCCTTCGGGTCTTGCAATAAAGCATTGCCTGATATCGGGCATACATTCTATAGCCCTTGCGCCCAGAACATGGGGCTGAGTGGGTACTTTTCTCCAGCCGAGTACCTCAAGTCCCTCCTTTTCTGCGATGATCTCAAACATTTTCTTTGCCTGGTTACATCTTAGCTCGTTCTGAGGGAAGAAGAACATACCTACCGCATAATCCCGCTCGGAGCGAAGGGTTATGTTCAGCTTTGCCGCTTCTTTTTTAAAAAATCTATGCGAAATCTGCAGAAGAATGCCGACGCCGTCGCCGGTTTTGCCTTCTGCATCCTTGCCTGCCCTGTGCTCGAGAGTTTCGACTATAGTAAGTGCATCACATACTGTTTTATGGGAGCTTATACCCTTTATGTTTACGACTGCGCCTATTCCGCAATTGTCATGCTCAAATGAAGGATTGTATAAGCTGTTCTGAGAATGCTCCATACTGATCTTCCTTTCCTTTTTTCTTTATGTATCCTTGATGCGATTTATATGCATTATTATAAGATGTAAATGCAGGGATGTCAATAATAAATTGCAGAAATATTATTGCGGCGAAAGACAGAATGAATCAACGTTCAAAAATTATGCGTAAAAGCGCATAATAATGGGTAAAAATGTGCTTAGATAACGATAAAATGCAAGACTAAAAAATTAAAT
This sequence comes from uncultured Eubacteriales bacterium, assembly GCA_900317215.1. Lineage (GTDB taxonomy): Bacteria > Bacillota > Clostridia > Oscillospirales > Acutalibacteraceae > UBA1213. The sequence continues at coordinate 8,323 of ONFW01000125.1, forward strand.
TGCAAAAATGTATTGACAAATTGCAGGACGAGGTGTATACTTCATTCATCGGAACAACAAAGGCGTTGTGAGCAAAGGAGCTTGCAGCGCCTTTTTGCTTTGAGAAAAAAGAAAGACAGGAGAATGTATTATGGGAAACCTAACTGAATTATTTGGAAGCATGGTCTTTAATGACAGAAAAATGCAGGAAAGACTTCCGCTTACGACCTATAAGGCGTTGAAAAGAACTATTAAAAACGGAGAACCACTTGATATCAGCGTTGCAAATGCTGTAGCAAACGCAATGAAGGATTGGGCTGTGGAAATGGGCTGTACTCATTATACCCACTGGTTCCAGCCGATGACGGGTGATACAGCGGAAAAGCACGACATCTTTATCTATCCCGCAGATGACGGCAGAGTTATTATGGAATTTTCGGGCAAGGAGCTCATCAAGGGCGAGCCTGATGCGTCGAGCTTCCCCTCGGGCGGTATCCGCGCAACCTTTGAGGCAAGGGGATATACCACATGGGATCCTACCTCTCCCGCTTTTATCAGGGATAAAACGCTTTATATACCGACAGCGTTCTGCTCCTATACAGGCGAGGTGCTCGATAAGAAGACTCCGTTGCTCCGTTCTATGGAAAGACTGAGCAGCGCTGCAACGAAGCTCCTCAATCTCCTCGGCAAGACAGAGGTGACAAGAGTTACCTCAACGGTGGGACCGGAGCAGGAGTATTTCCTTATAGATAAGAAAATGTATGATAAGCGTCCGGATCTCATTTTTACCGGAAGAACGCTTTTCGGCGCTCCCGCTCCAAAGGGTCAGGAGCTTGCCGACCATTATTTCGGCTCGATCAAGTCAAGGGTAGCAGCATTTATGGACGATCTTGACGAGGAGCTTTGGAAGCTGGGTGTAATGGCAAAGACAAAGCATAACGAGGTGGCGCCCTCTCAGCATGAGCTTGCACCTATTTTTGCGACCTCCAATATCGCGACCGACCACAACGAGCTTACAATGGAGGTAATGAAAAAGACTGCCGAAAAGCACGGACTTGTCTGCCTGCTGCACGAAAAGCCCTTTGCAGGAGTAAACGGCTCAGGCAAGCATAATAACTGGTCTATCTCCACAAATACAGGAGAGAATCTTCTTGATCCGGGCAAAAAGCCGGAGGATAATCTGCAGTTTCAGCTTTTCCTTGCCGCTATCGTAAAGGCAGTTCATGAATATCAGGATCTTCTGCGTCTGACAGTTGCTTCTGCGGGCAACGATCACCGTCTCGGTGCAAATGAGGCTCCGCCTGCTATCATTTCAATGTATCTCGGCGACGATCTCGGCAAGCTGGTTGAGGCTATCATCAACGGTACAGAATACAGCTCCGCTGGAAAGACAGACATGCTTACGGGTGTAGATGTCCTCCCCGATTTCAAGAAGGATACGTCGGACAGGAACCGTACCTCGCCGTTTGCGTTTACTGGCAATAAATTTGAGTTCAGAGCGCTTGGCTCATCACTCAATATCGCCTGCCCGAATTATATGCTCAATACTATGGTCGCAGACGAGCTTGCTCAGTTCTATGATGAGCTGAATAGCGCAGACGAGCTTACATCGGCGGCGAAGGCGCTTATCAAGCGTGTACTTACCGAGCACAAGAACATCATCTTCAACGGCGACAATTATTCTAAGGAATGGGTTGAGGAGGCTGCGAAGAGAGGTCTGTGCAATTTCCGTTCGATGCCGGAGGCAATGGCTCATTATGTTGACAAAAAGAATATTGATCTTTTTGTAAGAAACGGCATTGTGACAGAGGCGGAGATCCGTGCAAGATATGAGATCGAGCTTGAACATTACAGCAAGCAGATCAGGATCGAGGCTCTTACAATGATAGATATGGCTGAGAAGAATATCACTCCTGCCGTTATCTCCTACATCAGCAAGCTTTCGGATTCGGCTGTTGCAAAGAAGCAGCTTTCGGCAGCTTATTCGGTATATGCCGAGACAACTCTTATTGAGGAGCTGTCCTCAAAGCTTGAGGGATTTGTAAAGAAAACGGACGCTCTCAAGAATGCAGTCTCAAGCGCTTCAGAGCATGCCGGCAATTCGCTTGAGCTTGCGATGTATTACCGTGAAACTGTATTCTCTCTTATGGAGGAGCTAAGAGCTTCGGGCGATGCAATGGAGAGCAGAACGGCCGCTTCATATTGGCCTTATCCCTCATATGGTGAAATACTCTTTGGCGTATGAGATGATATAAAAAAAGAGAAAGGAAAAAGAAACGGCGACAGTCTTCGTTGATCAGCGGAGTCAAGTCGCTGAAAAGGGTGGGAATGTTATGGACAATGTTATGAATACTGCCGTGACACAGGCAGTCGAGCAGTCGAATGCGTTTACTATGGGAATATGGTTCCTTATCGGTGCAGCGCTGGTGTTTTTTATGCAGTGCGGCTTTGCAATGGTAGAAACAGGCTTTACCAGGGCAAAGAATGCAGGAAACATCATAATGAAGAATCTCATGGATTTCTGCATAGGTACGGTTATGTTCGTATTCTTAGGCTTCGGGCTTATGATGTCGGAGAACTATCTGTTCGGACTTATCGGTGTTCCTGATCTGCAGATATTCACGGACTTCAATTCTTTTCCGTGGTCGTCATTTGTATTCAATCTTGTGTTCTGTGCAACTGCCGCAACGATAGTATCGGGTGCTATGGCAGAACGCACCAAGTTTATATCTTATTGCATCTACAGCGGACTTATCAGCCTTGTGGTCTATCCCATAGAGGCGGGCTGGGTGTGGAACAGTCAGGGCTGGCTGGCACAGCTTGGCTTTGTGGATTTTGCAGGCTCGGCGTGTATCCATACTGTCGGCGGTATCTCCGCTCTTATCGGAGCAGCCATGGTCGGTCCCCGTATCGGCAAGTATTCAAAGAGCGGTAAGCCCAGAGCTATCCCGGGACACAGTCTGACTCTCGGCGCGCTTGGCGTATTTATCCTCTGGTTTGGCTGGTATGGCTTTAACGGAGCTGCCGCAAGTGATCTTACTCAGCTTGCTCAGATATTCGCGACAACGACGGTCGCTCCGGCGGCTGCGACCTGCGCAACAATGATCTATACATGGATAAAGAACGGCAAGCCCGATGTCTCCATGTCGCTCAACGGCTCTCTCGCGGGGCTTGTGGCAATAACTGCGGGCTGTCATACGGTGGATATTCTTGGCTCGCTGATCATAGGTATAGTTGCAGGTATCATAGTTGTTCTTGCCGTGGAGATAGTGGACAGCAAGCTGAAGATCGATGATCCTGTCGGTGCGGTAGCCGTTCATATGTTCAACGGTATCTGGGGCACTCTTGCTGTCGGTATCTTCTCCAAGGACAGCGATACGCTCGGGCTTCTTTACGGAGGCGGCTTTGAGCAGCTCGGCAAGCAGGCTCTGGGTATACTCTGCATAGGCGGATATACAGCGATCCTGATGAGCCTCATATTCTTCGTCCTTAAAAAGACTATAGGTCTGCGTGCTTCAAGAGAAGAGGAGGTCAAGGGACTCGATCTTACCGAGCATGGACTTGCAAGCTCCTATGCAGACTTCATGCAGGTACCGCAGGTACTTACCGGCAAGACGACCAAGCAGGGGGAGGTCTCTCCGGAGAAGGCGGTTGAGGTCAAGACTCTCAGCACCGGCGGTGTAAAGCAGACCGATGCAAGCAAGCCTAAGCTCACGAACATAAGCATCGTGACAAGACAGAATAAGTTCACTGAGCTGAATACGGCCCTTACGGCTATCGGTGTGACCGGTATGACGGTAACTCAGGTGCTGGGCTGCGGTGTGCAGAAGGGTACCACAGAGTATTATAGAGGTGTTGAGGTGGAGATGAATCTCCTGCCGAAGATCAGGATAGATATCGTAGTCAGCAGCGTTCCGGTCAAAAAGGTGGTCGATACCGCTGTAAAGGCACTGTATACCGGTCATATCGGTGACGGTAAGATATTCATTTATGATGTTGAGGATGTAGTCAAGATAAGAACAGGCGAAACAGGCTTCAACGCTCTGCAGAACTCTGACTGACAGCTTATCCCGAATATAACGATAACGAAGGCAGCGCCGCTTTTGTCACTCCGCGGATGCTGCCTTCGTTCATTTTTTAAAGTTTGGATTTAGAACCTTGTATAATAATTGACTGTTTAGATCATCTGTTGCTTGTTATTATCCGCATAATGAGGTAAAATAATGTCAGAAGGAGGCGTTGGTATGAAAAAAATGATCGCAATATTACTGGCTGCGGCACTTCTGGTATTTGCCGCAGCAGCTTGCTCCTCAGGCAAGGGCGGAGCTGATAAGGAGGACAAGGAGAAGAGCGGCTCTTCATCTCAGGATAAGAGTGAAGAAGCTAAAACGGACGGCGAAGATAATGAGGCCCAGAAGGCGGTTGATAAGCTGCTGGAGGAGGAAGACTTTACCGGGGTGGTTTTTTCCGAAAAGGACGGCAGGATCATCGCAGCAGCGGCAAGAGGCAGTCTTGAAAACGGAGATCCGATAAAGACTGATACCCCCATGCCGATAGGCTCAGTATCAAAGCAGTTCTGTGCGGCGGCTGTACTCAAGCTGCAGGAGGAGGGCAGGCTCAGCATTGACGATACCCTTGATAAGTATTTTCCTGAGTATAAGGCAGGCGCAAAGGTGACGCTCAAAAATCTCCTTTCAATGCGCTCGGGTGTGCCGAACATAGACGAGGGGATCTACAGTATAGCTACAGATGACAAAACCGAGGAGGAGAATATCGCTGCTATAAAGGAATGGCTGTTTCCGCAGCCTCTTGGCTTTGAGCCTGACAAGTTCTATGAATACTCAAATACGAATTTCATGCTCCTCGCTTATATTATTGAGGACATTACGGGCAAGAAATATATCGACTATCTCAGAGAGGTGATACTTAAGCCTCTCGGAATGGAGCATACCGGAGATATCGGAGAAATGCTCGCAGGGGCAGAGTGGGCAGGAGGAGTCAAGTATACTAATATCGACAAGCAGCCCGGTCTTACAAAGGGTGCAGGAGATATCATATCCACAGGAGAGGATATTTCCCGCTGGCTTATCGGTCTTTCGGAAGGAAGGGTCATCTCGGAGGAAAGCTATGAGCTTATGACAACGAACTACAGCGGCGCAGAGGGCTACGGCTTTGGAATACGCACGGAATTTTTCGGAGGAGTGGGTCATCCCGGAAATATCGGCAACTATGTTGCAGCCGATGTGGTATTTCCCGAGGACGGGCAGACGATATTCTTCTGCAGCAATTCGGTTCCTGTAGGTAAGCTTTCGCCTTTCATGTCAAGCCTCGTAGCTGCGGTTTGCTGATAATTTCGGTGTTCATAATAAAAGAAAAATGCTGCGGAGCGGTATGATTTTGTCATGCCGTTCCGCAGCTTGGTTTTTACCTGAAGCTGAAGCGTTATGCTATTTTAGCCTTGACGGGTTTTGTTACATGCTTTGAAGTGCCCTCGTTTCCGCCTAAGGTAAGCTCACCGGGGATTAATTTGACGGTGCGTGTCATATCAGTGCCGTCATAGAAGTGTATCGTCATTTCAATACTGATTCCGTTTATCATTGCGTCAAGAACGGTGTTGAGCTCCTCTCTGTAAAGCTCTCCTTCCAACATAGAAAGAAATTGATTAAAGTTCTCGAACTCGTTTATCTTAGCCTGAGCTGCCTTTACCTTTTCGTCCGATGAATAGCGTTCGTCATAAGAGGAATAGGGGTAGATTATAAGTCCGGTGCCGTTAAGCTGATCGTTATAGCTCAGAGTCACTTCGCTGTAAAGGGGGTCGCTATCGTCCGGTTCGGTATCGTTGTCATAGTATATATCGGGATACCTGTATTTTATATCAAAGAATTCCTTTTTTGACATAATTTCCTTTGTTCCCTCTGCAATAAACTTGCTGGAGTCCAGAGCGCTTATTGCGCCGCCGCTCACCTTATAGGTCACGGATTTGATATCTTCGCCTCTCAGGGATATAGGCAGCTCCATATCCGGCCACAGTGCTACAAGATAGGTGTCTTCGGCGGTTTTTGTTGCACAAAGCGACTCCATTCCAAGGCTTTTTAGGCTCGTCAGGTCGATCTGTGTAAGGACAGCTTCGTTATTATCGTTCAGTTCTGTGCCGTTTACGTTTATCGAGATCCTGTCTGCTGCAGAAGCGTTATCAGTGTTTGAATTATCAGCGTCATTTATGTTAACAAGTCTTGCCTTTACGCTCATTTTAAAGCCCCCGTCCAAAAGCTCGTTGGGAAGGAACTGTATTGTGTAGGAGGCTGTTTCGTTGTCCTCATACACGACCTTGACGTCCATGGAAAGGGCGTTTATCATTTCCTCCAGGAATGCCTTTTTGAGCTGGCCCTGTTCGGTATCCTTGCCTGCATTCTCAAGATCGAGGAGCTCGCCGTAGTTGTGTGAAAGGATATAGTCTATAAGCTCCTTTGATGCGCCCGAAAGATCGGGATCCCACGAATATGCTCCCTCGGAAATGATAACGGCCGGAGCGATATTGCCATAGATTTCGTCTTCAAAATAACTGCCCAGCTTTGCCTGCTCGTCCTTGTTTACCGTGAACTGACTGTATACATAGTTAGGCTCTCTGCCTGCAAAGGCGGTTGCTTCAATGCTGTTCGGATCTGTGTTTACTAACTCTTCATAGGTTTTGCCGATCATGCGGCTTGTTATATCAGCGTATCGATTATAAACCATATAATCGTCGCCTTTTACGGTTCCTTCGTTCTCAGGGGCGATATTATTCAAAAGGAAGGCTCCTCCCTTAAGAGAATAGGTTACAGTCTTGATGTTGTTGCCCGTGCAGCTAAGAAGCAGTTCTATCTCGGGACTATAAGTTACACTTGAAATGCGCTGGTTTCTCATTTGCTCATCGTTGAACTCGATATCCGATGTGTTCGGGTCATCAGGATCATAATTGGGATCGACATACGTGACTCCGCTTGCTATGTCATCAATACTAATATCTCCTATTTCTACCGCAGATTTGTTTATCTCTGCTGCATTAACGCTGAGTGTAAAGGAATTTGCTCCTGTAACACTGTGGTTTGTCCTGTTCTGTGTGAGTACCGCTGCTGTGGTGATGCCGCCTGTGACTACTGCGCAGGCTGCTACTGCTGATACCAGCTTGATTATATTGCTTTTTGTTTTTACCATTTTATTTTCCCCTTTGTTTTTTTCTGCCTCAAGAGCTGCCTTGACTGCTCTGTCAACCGCAGACTGAGGTGCCTTTATCTTTTCCATTTCGTCTGTATATAAATTCCTTTCAGCCATAAGAATAACCCTCCTCCATAAGAACTCTTTTCAATTGGTTTCTTGCACGCTGAAGCCCCGAGCTTATTGTGTTTATGCTTTTTTTCATGATGTCGGCTATCTCCTGCAGGGTATATTGCTCGTAGTAATACAGGTAGATTATGTTTCGGTACTGCTCGGGAAGCTGCTGCAGCTCCTCCATTATCTCGCCTTTTTCATCGGCGGGTATGTCCTCGTGATCCTCAAGAGGTTCGGTCTCTATCACCTTCAGGTGTCGGTGGAGATCTCTGCATTTGTTTATTGTTACTCGTATCAGCCACCGCTTAAGGTGCTCTTCATTTTCAAGCGGAGCGTTTTTTGTTACAAGAGCTATACTGACCTCCTGGAGTATATCCTCGGCGTCAGCAGTGCTGCCGGTGTTCTGATATGCTATGCGGTATATCATATCCGCGTGTTTTCGTATGGTGTTTTCTATAAGCGCTTCCCGGGTCTCAGTTTTGTTTTCGTTAACGAATTTCTTTTTCACTGTAAAACCTCCTTTCACCTATATAACGATCAGCATGATACATTTTCGTGCATAGGATCAAAAAAATTTTAAAATTTTTTTGTAATGATATTATTTCATTTGGGGAATGATGACGGAATTAAATAAGCTCCGGCTTCACTGCGGGTGTAGGGGAAATCAAATAAGTAATGGAGAAGCACCTGATCGTGTTATAATTTGTCTGTTATAAAAACAAAAACTACACGGAAGTGTGATTCTCCATGAAAACAATTATAACACAGGCTGCAGAAAAAGCGAAAGAGGATTTCTTCAGAAATTATATACGAAAAATGTATATCTGATATTGGTGATACAGCCCCCCGATTGGATAAGGACGGAAAAAAGACATTTGAAGGAATCATGATTCACGGAAAACTCTATGCTAACAAAAAGAAGCCGCCGGATCTTTTAATATGGCTTCTGAATTGAAACTCCTTCTGCCTGTCAGAATGAGTACAGCAAAGAAAACCGATAGAGCTAAGCACCGACTGAGCCGGCAGGCGAGACCGGGGAAACCTCTTTTTTCGCCAGAAAAGGGCGGAAAAGGGGTTCCCGGCGTGGGATATTTTGCTTGACATAAAATAATGTTTTTTATATAATATTATGTATTGAAATTCTGAAAAAAGGTGGTTATTATAAATGGCAAAGCAGAATCTTCTTACTGATGAGGGTCTAAAGGCCTATGAGCAGGAACTTGAATATCTTAAGACAGTAAAGCGCAAGGAGGTCGCCGAAAAGATCAAGGTGGCTCTCTCTTTCGGAGATCTTTCTGAGAACAGTGAATATGATGAGGCAAAGAACGATCAGGCTATCCTTGAAGCGCGCATTTCGCAGATAGAGGATATACTTAAAAACGCAAAGATCATTGATGAGAGTGAACTGAATAACGAGCTTATACATATAGGCTCGTTGGTAAAACTACGTGATTGTGAGTTTGACGAGGAGGTTGAATATCAGATCATCGGCTCTAACGAGGCTAATCCCTTTGAGGGTAAGCTTTCTGATGAATCTCCTGTTGGGGCGGCTCTGTTAGGTCATAGGGTCGGTGATACAGTAGAGGTGGAGACTCCCGATGGAGCTCTTAAGTTCATCGTGCTTGAGATATCCAAGAAATAATAGTGGGCATGCACCAGGATACAACCGTGCTGGTTTTGCATGGCTGCAGTTAATATCCTATACAAAGCGAAAGGAAGAGGAAAATGTCAGAGCAGAACGAACAGAAGAACAACAAGCCGCAGCAGAATGTAAATGAGTTGCTGAAAATCAGAAGGGACAAGCTGAAGGAGCTCCAGGAAAGCGGCCGAGATCCTTTTCAGATAATGAAATATGATGTTACTCATCATAGCAGCGATATAAAGGACTGCTTTGAGGAACTGGAAGGAAAGAATGTTTCTATTGCAGGCAGGATAATGTCAAAGCGTGTAATGGGCAAGGCATCATTTTGTCACATTCAGGATCTTAAGGGTACGATTCAGTGCTATATCGCAAGAGACAGTATTGGAGAAGAGGATTATAAGCTCTTCAAGAAAATGGATATCGGTGATATCATCGGTCTGAGCGGTGAGGTTTTCAGAACAAAGATGGGCGAGATATCCGTACATGCAAGCTCGATAACTCTCCTTTCAAAGAGTCTGCAGATACTTCCCGAAAAGTATCACGGTCTGACAAATACAGATATGCGTTACCGTCAGAGATATGTTGATCTTATTATGAACGAGGACGTAAAGGATACCTTTATCAAGCGTTCTAAGATAATCAGCGCTATTCGCAGATATCTTGACGATCAGGGTTTTATGGAGGTCGAAACCCCCATGCTCGTATCAAATGCTGGCGGTGCTACTGCAAGACCCTTTGAAACTCACTTTAATGCTCTTGACGAGGATCTTCGGCTGAGAATATCTCTTGAGCTGTATTTGAAAAGGTTGATAGTCGGCGGACTTGAAAGAGTTTATGAGATCGGCAGGGTGTTCAGAAATGAAGGTCTTGATACCAGGCACAACCCCGAATTCACTCTTATGGAGCTTTATCAGGCTTATACCGACTACCACGGAATGATGGATCTTACCGAAAATCTTTATCGATATGTAGCTCAGCAGGTTCTCGGTACAACAAAGACTATATACAACGGGATCGAAATGGATCTCGGCAAGCCGTTTGAAAGAATAACCATGGTCGAGGCAGTAAAAAAATACACAGGCGTCGACTTTAAGGAGATCAAAACAATTGAGGAAGCGCAGAGAATTGCCGATGAAAAGGGTGTTCAGTATGAAAAGCACCATAAGAAGGGCGATATACTCAACCTGTTCTTCGAGACATTTGTTGAAGAACATCTTATACAGCCGACCTTCCTTATGGATCATCCTGTTGAAATATCCCCGCTCACAAAGAGAAAGCCCGATGACCCGGATTATGTTGAGCGTTTCGAGTTCTTTATGAACGGTTGGGAAATGGCGAACGCATACAGCGAGCTCAACGATCCTATAGATCAGAGAGAACGCTTCAAGGCTCAGGAGGAGTTGCTTGCCCTTGGAGATGAAGAGGCAAACCGTACTGACGAGGACTTCCTGAACGCTCTTGAGATAGGCATGCCGCCCACAGGCGGAATAGGCTTCGGAATCGACCGTATGTGCATGCTTCTGACAGACTCTCCCGCAATAAGGGATGTATTGCTTTTCCCGACAATGAAGAGTTTGGACAAATAAACCCAGTGTTTATGCGGGCTTTAGGGTATTGACTATAAAATTTGCGACCAGATTGCGACCAAATAAAGAGAACTAGCAAAGAAATTCAGGGCTTCCACAGAGATGGGAGTCCTGATTTTGTATTATTATCAAATCAAAATAATATTATCGGAAAGAGTCTTACACAAATTGAAACCTTCCCTTCTTTTCCGTCGTCATATATAATAGAAGTACTTCTAAGCAAAGGAGGCATCACGGTTGGA
>ONFW01000032.1 GCA_900317215.1 uncultured Eubacteriales bacterium
CAATAATACCGAACAGCTTTCTACAGCAGAAAAGACATCAGACAGCGCAGCTGATAATTCACAGTTTTCCGAAGAGCCTGTTGAGATAAGCGCAGTTGATACGACAAATATCCTTTTTGGACAGAATGTCACTGTTGAAGGCATCAACCTTGCAGGAAAAAGTCTGTCTCAGGCTCATGAGGCAATGCAGGACAGGCTGCTCGACCTGAGAGACCCGATCTCTATCACAATTGTGTGCGACGGCAAAACACTCACTCTCACACAGAATGATTTTAATTTCGATTCCGATATTGCAAACGTGCTGCTGCAGGCATATCACTACAGCAGAGGCGAGCTTGCTCAGCCCACTGTAGAAAACACCTTCGATAATGGCGTTACGGATTTCAAGATAAGGACAAACATAAACACCGAATCCGTAGATGCTGCGATCAAAAAGGCAGCGGATTTCTATGACGTGCAGCCTGTTGATGCTCATGTAACCAAATTCGACCCCACAGCCTCTCAGAAATTTGAATATGCAGACGGCTCAGACGGCTTCCTTCTCGATCATGACGAGCTTAGCTCTAAGATCAAGGGCATACTCGATCAAGGCGAAAAAACCGGCAGCTTCTCCATAGAAACTCATCAGACGCCTTTCAAGATCTCGCTTGAGGAAATAAAGGCAAAAACCAAGCTCATCGCTTCTCACCGCACTACAGCCGCAAATGTTGAGGCATCAAACTCCAATATGAAGCTTGCTATCAGAGCAATTAACGGCACCGTAGTACAGCCGGGCGAAATATTCTCCTTCAATGATATCACGGGAGACACCACAAACGGCAATATGCATTACTATCCCAACGGCACAGAGGGCGCATACGTTCCCTCAACTGCATATTCACGCGGAAAGATCGTACAGGAATATGGCGGAGGAATCTGTCAGGCATCTACCACCGTATATCTCTGCGCTCTCAAGGCAAATATGGAGGCAGTGGAAAGACACGCACATCTTTATGCATCCTCCTATGCCCCCTACGGTCTTGACGCTACCGTTGACTACGGCAACCTTGACATGAGGTTCAAGAATAATTTTGATCTTCCCGTTTATATATGCACATATGTCTATGATTATACAGGCGACGGCAATGAAGAAATAATGGTCGAATTCTACGGACCTATATCAGAGGACTATGACGAGATAGTACCCGCAGGCTGGGTGACCTATGCCGATTCAAAGGGCTTTGCCGCAAAGGGTGCAAAGGTATACTTCAAAAACGGCACGGAGGTTGACAGAGTTATTCTTCCCTCCGGCTCATACGATTATCACTATGAATCCTACTATTCCGTTATCAACTATATGCCCTCCGACACCTCCTTCGGTCCTGACACTTATGCCACCTACGAAACCCCCACCGTGTATTCTCCCGGCGGCTGCGGAGAAAGCTCTCCGATAGCCTATGGTACAGCGTCTCAGGTTCTCAGCAAGGCAAGAAGCTCCCGCACTGCAGAAACCTCAAAGCCTGCCGAAGCCTCAAAGCCCACAGGCTCGGTCGTTACGACCACCAGATAAATTTCAGCTTGACCGACAAATGAGCCGCAGGAGTTCTTGCTCCCGTGGCTCATATAGATAAAGAACCGATCAACACGGAGGTCTGAATATGAGTGTAAACGAAAAAAATACTGAAAAGCAGAAGGACAGCCCCGAATCTGATGAAATAGCTGCCAATGAAGCAGACAGCGCGAGCGCAGCGGACAAAAAAGAAGAAGTAACCATTGTGTCTCCTGATAACACCACCTCAGAGAACGATAACAAAGCCACGGAAAAGAAAGAAGCAAAGAAAAAGGGCTTTCCTGTTATCCCTGTAATATCTGCCGCAGCTGCGGCTGTCTTATGTGCAGGTGCTGTTATCGCCGTTGTCCTCCTGAACAACAGCAGCAATTCCGTTCAGACAGCAGCCGAGAGCTCTGTCAAAGAAGCCTCCTCTCCTGCAGTTGTTCCCGGCGATGCCTCATCAAACGTTCTTGCTCCCTCAGAGTCCTCTATGGACAAGCCCTCTGAGGTATCAAAGGCACAGTCCTCTGAAGAAAAGTCCTCCGCAGCATCAGAGGAGGAAAGCTCCGATACTGTGGACATCTGCTTCGGAAAGGGTGTACGGGTAGCAGGTATCGACGTCTCGGGCATGACGCTTACCGAGGCATATTCTTCACTTCAGGAGCCTGTTTCTAAGCTCAGAGCCCCCATATCCGTAACAGTAGAATGTGACGGCAGAAACTATTCCGTGAACCAGAACGATTTTGTTTTTGACGATGACCTGTCGGCAGTTCTGCTTGAGGCTTATCACTACAGCAGAGGCGAAATAAGCAATACAAGCTTTGAAAAGACCGAGGGCAGCGGATATACCGATTTCAAGGTGACCTGCACACTGAATGATGATTCTATCAGGGACGCTGTTCTCAAGCTGGAAAAGGAGGTAAATGATCCTCCCGTTGACGCTCATGTAGTTAGCTTTGACCCGGAATCAAAGGAGAAATTCACCTATGAAGACGGTCATGACGGTATGACCGTGAATCATCAGGAAATGGAAGAGAAGGTACGCTCCATTGTCAGGAGCAACAGCAAAACAGGCAGCTTTGCGATCAAGAAAAACAAGACAAAATTCAAGGTCACACTTGCCGACATAAAGGCTAACACAAAGCTTATAGCATCACATCACACAACAGCCGCAAACGTGTACAATTCCAACTATAATATGGGTCTTGCTCTCAGAGCGGCAAGCGGCACCATTCTTAAACCCGGCGAGACCTTTTCGTTCAACGAGATGACCGGTGACACGACAAACGGCAATACACACTATTATCCTAACGGAACAGTCGGAGCCTATACTCCGTCTACTGCCATTGTCGGCGGACAGTACCAGCAGGAATACGGCGGCGGCATCTGTCAGGCTTCCACTACCTTGTATATTGCCGCATTGAAGGCAGGCATGACCGCTGTTGAAAGACACCCCCATGCCTATCCCTCCTCCTATGCCGACAGGGGACTTGACGCCACTATCAACTATGGCACTCTTGATATGAAATTCAGGAACGACCTTAAAATGCCGATCTATATTGCGACCTATTATTATGACTGTGATTATGACGGAATGAACGAGCTAACAGTTGAGATATACGGACCGATCTCTACCGAGTATGACGAGATAGTCCCTGTCGGTTGGGTTGACTATGCCGGCTCCTACAGCTATTCCGCAAGCGGAGCACAGGTATATTTCAAGAACGGCAAGGAGATAAAAAGGGTATATCTCCCCTCAGGCTCCTACGATTATAAATACGATACATATTATTCTGCGCTCAATATGATACCCGCTGATCCTGATTTCGGCCCCTATGTATCTCCCACAGGACAGACACCGAGGATCTATTCGCCTGTAGGCGTTGGTGAATGCAGCCCCATTCCATACGGAACTGCAGAGGAATATCTCAAAAAGATCAAGGAAGACGAAAAGAAAAAGCCTGAGGTCTCTAAGCCCGAGGAATCAAAGCCCGAGCAGTCCAAGCCCGAGGAATCAAAGCCTGAGCAGTCCAAGCCTGAGGAATCAAAGCCTGAGCAGTCCAAGCCTGAGGAATCAAAGCCCGAGCAATCTAAGCCCGAGGAATCAAAGCCCGAGCAGTCCAAGCCCGAGGAATCAAAGCCCGAGCAGTCCAAGCCCGAGGAATCGAAGCCTGAGGAATCGAAGCCCGATAGCTCTGCTGAAGAGGATTCCACTGCACCTGAAAGCAATGCGTCTGCACCCGTATCCGGAACTGACGAAACCGAATCAACACAGGCATAGTTTAAGAAATAGCTGCCGTAAGGTCAATTTACGGCAGCCCTTGTTTTATAATCCCGTATCATTAATGCTAAAAGGAGGATTACGAATGACCGAAAAGGAAAAAATGTTGAACGAAATGCTCTATGATTTTCACGACCCCGAACTGAAGGCGGATGCAATGCGCTCAAGAAAGCTGACAAGGCTTTTTAACAGCACAACCGAGGAGCAGAAGGACTACCGCATAACACTGCTTAAGGAGCTTTTTGGCAAAACAGGCAAGTATATCTACATAGAGCCGCCATTTCGCTGTGATTACGGCAGCAACACCTTCATCGGAGAGGGCTTTTATGCGAATTTTGACTGCATCATACTTGATGTTGCCAGAGTCACCATAGGAGATAACTGCCTTTTCGGGCCAAGGGTATGCATTTATACTCCCTGCCACCCGATAGATCCTGTTGAACGCAATTCAGGTCTTGAATACGGAAAGGCTGTAACTATCGGAGATAATGTCTGGATAGGCGGCTCTGCGGTGATAAATCCCGGAGTAACTATAGGCAGCAACGTCGTTATCGGATCCGGCTCCGTGGTTACGCATGATATTCCGGACAATGTTGTAGCCGCAGGCAATCCATGCCGTGTGATAAGACCCATTACCGATGCCGACAAGATCATAAAATAACACCATTCGGAGCTATATAAAAAACAGGCACATGATCCCTCAATGGATTTATGTGCCTGTTTATTGTTATTATCCGACTACGCCGGAAACAGCCGTTATGAGCCGGCAGAACGTCTTACCGTCACCGCCGCCCCTGCTGTAAGGTAATCTGATGATATGAGCTTATTTCTCAAAGCCGTTTTTCACTGCAGCAAAGGTCGCATCACAGTCGGATTTCGGCACGAGAAGAGCTATCTGAGTCTCACTTGTTGTAATAAGGCGAATGTCAGCGCCTGCCTGAGCTGCCATTTTGAATACCCTTGCGGCAACTCCGGGACAATTCTCCATTGCGGGATCGCTGACGGATATCTTACAGTTTCCGCTGCTTACGATAGGCTTGATGCTGCCCTCGTTCAGCTTTGAGGTATAGCCAAGTATCTTTACAAGCTCATCATCGCTTACGGTAAAGGAAAGACTCGTCATGGAGCTCTGCGGCGGTGTAAGCGAGATCATATCAACGTCGATATCCATTGAAGCTATCCTCTCGAACACCTCGGTAACAAAGTCCATGCTTGCAGGAATGTTTTGCAGAATGATCAGAGTTACATCATCGCATACGGTAATTGCAGGATTCATGATTATTCACCTCATTTTAATTATTCTTTCAATCTGTCTCTCTTAAGAGATCGGACATATCATACATGCCCGGCTTTTTACCCTTCAGGAAAACGGCCGCATTGAGCGCACCCACTGCAAAAACGGTTTTTGATCTTGCGCTGTGGCTTATAGTGAGGATCTCGTCCTGTCCGGCAAAAATGACCTCGTGTTCTCCCACGATGCTTCCGCCCCTGATCGAATGTATGCCTATCTCCTTTTTCTCACGTTTTTTTCTGTATGAGTGGCGGTCATAGACATACTCAGTCTCGTCTCTCACCTGTGAGATCGCATCGGCTATCATAAGCGCCGTTCCGCTGGGAGCGTCAAGCTTCTGATTATGATGCTGTTCAACTATTTCGACATCAAAGCTGTCACCGAAAACCGCAGCCGCCTTTTTGGCAAGCTCTGTTATCAGGTTGATACCAAGAGACATATTTCCCGAATAGAATACAGGAATGTTCTCTGAGGCTTTTTTGATCTTATTCCTCTGCTCCTCACTGAAACCTGTTGTACAGATGACCGCAGGCAGCTTTTTTGCCTGCGCATATTCAAGAAGCTCATCAAGCAGCGCGGGATTTGAAAAATCCACAATAGCATCTGCGTCACATTCAAGCTCAGAGAGCTTTTGGGCGTAAATGAAGTCAGCATTTTTTGGCGCCGCTATATCTACACCCGCCGCAATTGTGATATCATCTCTCAAAGCAGCCGCATTTATAATGCTTGCCCCCATTTTCCCCGAGCAGCCGGTAATTATGATCTTTGTCATTTTTATCATTCCTTTATATCAAGGATAACGTCATCTGATTATCCCGTACTTTTTGAGGCACTCTACAAGGGCATTATAGCCGCTCTCGCTCATCGGTGCAAGAGGCATTCTGCAGGGCCCGCAGTTGAAGCCGAGAAGGTTCATAGCCGCCTTTACAGGTATCGGGTTAACATCTGAAAAGAGCATATCTATAAGCTCGATATAATACTTCTGCATTTCAAAGCTTCTTTTGAAGCTGCCCTCAAGCGCAAGCTGCATCATTACATGAGTTTCCTTAGGGCAGACATTTGCCAATACAGAAATAACCCCCAGACCGCCCATTGCGGTTATTGCAAAAGCCTGACTGTCCTCGCCGCTGTACACGTCAAGCTGATCGCCGCAGAGAGCCATTGTCCTGACAAGCGCCGAAAGATCTCCGTTAGCCTCCTTTGTAGCCTTGATATTCGGGTGCTTGCAAAGCTCAGCATAGGTTTCGGGCTTGATATTGCAGCCCGTCCTTGACGGTACGTTATAGAGTATCATCGGAATGCTTATCCTGTCTGCAATATAGTTATAGTGGCGGATAAGTCCGCTCTGCGAGGTCTTGTTGTAATAGGGAGTTACAGAGAGGATCGCATCTGCGCCTGCCTGCTCTGCTTCCCTTGAAAGCTCAGCGGCAAAATGTGTTTCATTGCTGCCCGTGCCTGCAATAACAGGCACGCGCTTATTGACCTTTTTGACCGTATATCTGATAACCTCGCAATGCTCCTCAACGCTGAGAGTAGCGCTCTCACCTGTTGTTCCTGTTGCAACTATGGCATCCGTTCCGTTATTTATCTGAAAATCGATAAGCCTTCCGTATTCTTCATAATTCACGCTGCCGTCCTTGTTCATGGGTGTTACGATAGCAACGGCGGAGCCTGTGAAAATATGATCTGCCATGCGATTACCTCCTTGTTATACTATTGTATTCCTTAATCTCATTCATGCTACAGCTCAGATATAGTTCTCTGCACAGAGAAGCTCTGCAAGAAGAACTGCACCGCCTGCCGCACCCCTGAGGGTATTATGAGACATGCATACGAACTTTATTGTATACTGTGTATCCTCTCTGAGTCTGCCTATAGATACAGCCATTCCGTTCTCAAGATTGCGCTCAGACTTGATCTGCGGTCTGTCCGGCTCTGTGAAATAGTGCAGGAACTGCTTTGGCGCACTGGGAAGATCAAGCTGCTGGGGCTTGCCCTTATAGCTTTCCCAATCCTTGATGATCTCCTCCATTGAGGGCTTGTTCTCAAGCTCCACAAATACTGCCGCCGTATGTCCGTCAGAAACAGGAACACGAATGCACTGTGCTGTGATAGAGGGCGTGCTCGCCTTTACTATCTCGCCGTTCTCTATTGTACCCCAGATCTTGAGCGGCTCCTGCTCGCTCTTTTCTTCCTCTCCTCCGATATAGGGGATCACGTTGTCTATCATCTCGGGCCATCTCTCGAAGGTCTTGCCTGCTCCGGAAATAGCCTGATATGTGCATGCAAGCACCTTCTTCACACCATACTTCATGAGGGGGTGAACAGCAGGAACATAGCTCTGAAGAGAGCAGTTTGATTTTACTGCAATGAAGCCCCTCTTTGTGCCGAGACGCTTTTTCTGTGACTCGATTATCTCAAGGTGGTTATCGTTGATCTCCGGTATCACCATGGGAACATCGGGAGTAAAACGATGAGCGCTGTTGTTTGATACAACAGGGCATTCCGCCTTTGCATAAGCCTCCTCGAGCGCACGGATATCCTCCTTCTTCATATCTACTGCGCAGAATACGAAATCCACCTGTGCCGCTACAGCCTCAACGTCGGCTGCATTCATAATTACCATATTCTCCATAGATGCGGGCATGGGGGTTTTCATAGCCCAGCGGTTTCCCGCTGCTTCTTTATATGTTTTTCCTGCAGAACGTCCGCTCGCCGCAAGCACCTTTACATTAAACCAAGGGTGATTTTCGAGCAATGTAGCAAAACGCTGACCTACCATACCTGTTGCGCCGATAATACCGACATTATACTTTTTTTCCATTTTCCCGATCTCCTTATCCTGTTCATCTCAGATTGTTACTAAAAATCCCGAAGGCTGAGCTTTTTTGTGCATACCGCCTCAATAACAAAAATGACCGGCTAAAACCGGTCATAGAAAGCAAAGCGCTACTGTTCCAGAGAATAACACCTCATTATTGCAAAGGAACAGAAAAACCCGATAGCTCCCCACCGCATTTCTGCAGTGACAGTCACACACCGCTGTGATGAATGACCAAAGCAGAAAACGCCGCTTTTCTGCTTTTCGGCGGCAGGTCTATTCACCGGACATCAAAAGCCTTGGCAGCCTCCCTCCGGCTACACGCCGTTACCGCACCTCTATCCCGGAAAGGTTTTCAACCTTCAGATACTAATACTATACCATTCCTCTCACCTCTTGTCAACCCTTACACCCCTTAGTATCCCCTTTTCTTACAAAAAATAAAGCCTCCGAAGGCTGCCTTCCCACACCGGACGCAACTGTCCTGCCGGCAAATGTGTTGTGAGCCTGCTCAAAAACAAATGACGTGTGCAGGAGCAGATAAATGCTCCGGATTTTTTGCACCAACTCGGAGAGCTCACTCTCAGGCTCTCCGCTCAGACAGTATTTTTCATGCCTGTTCCGGTTGACTTTGAATAAAGTGTGTATTATAATCGTATTATCTTGATAATACATAATGGGGATATATCCACTGTTATGACAGACAGGAGTGAAATTATGGAATTCAACAGAAAAAACATGGCAAGAATATTCCTGCTATCAGCCTGTATCATCCTGTTTTATCTGAGCTTCAAGCACATGGATCTGGTCTTTTCCTTTATAGGCTGGCTGATCGGAGTATTCACACCGTTCATAATAGCAGGTGTTGTCATATTCATTCTGAACGTTCCCTTAAAGGCTATTGAAAGACACCTGTTCCGCCCCAAGGACGGAAGACCCGTCAGCAAGCTCAAGGATAAGCTGCGCAGACCTATAGCAATAGTTCTGTCTATCAGTCTTTTTATCGCAATAATAGGTGTTTTCCTTGTCATCATAATTCCCGAGATAGCAAAGAGCCTGCAGGCTATTGCAGAAAAGATCCCTGATACGATAAGCCGTTCTCAGGAATGGGTCGCAGAAATGAGCAAAAGAGAAGACTTTCTCGGTCAGGTCGCCTCTCAGGTAAATATCGACTGGGACACTCTCAACAACACCCTTGTAAGCTTCCTTCAGGACAACAGCACTTCACTCGTAAGCTCCGCATGGACTGTTATCACTACTCTCATCAATGCTGCTGTCAATATGTTCCTCGGCATTGTGCTTGCGGTCTATATCCTTGCAAATAAGGAGAAGATCTCCTCAGACGTCAAAAAGCTGATCTACTCAGCCATTCCCACCAAAAAAGCAGACTTCATCTGCGAGATCGGCAGGCTTACCAACAAATCCTTCTACAACAGCATTACCGGTCAGATGATAGAGTGTCTTATAATCGGCTCACTCACCTCACTGGGCATGGCTCTGTTCAACTTCCCCTATGCAGCTCTTGGCGGTGTAGTCGTTGCCGTTATATCATGGATCCCCATGTTCGGCATTTTCATCGGCTCGGCTGTTGTCGCTCTCCTTCTTCTTGCCACCGCAGATCCTATTCAGGCTCTTTGGTTCATAATCTATATGGTCATCCTGCAGCAGATAGAGGGAAATCTCATCTTCCCGAGGGTCGTTGGCTCAAGGATCGGTCTGCCGCCGATAATCATGATCTCAGCTATCATTCTTTTCAGCGCCTTCTTCGGTCTTATCGGACTTCTCGTCAGCGGTCCCGTCACCTTTGTCATATATACCTTCGTAAGACGCTTCGTCTATCACAGGATAGAGACAAAGAAGATACCGCATCATAAATACGATCCGTGCTACGACTCCCCCGAACGGGATATCGAGCTGGAAAAAGAGCTGGAAAAGGAGATCGCAAGCTATTCCGAAGCCGACTCAGAAGCCGAGAACGGCTCAGATAATGCTCCCGACACGGATCCCGAAGCTTCAGATGAGACAAACATCTCTGACGCAACAGAGGATGAATCAGCGGGCGAAGCTGACAACAGTGAAAGCCAGACTGAAAAAACAAGCTCGGCTGTAAACGCCACAAGCTCTGTAGAGACAGCTCAGACTACAGGGAACAAGCCCCGATCATTTTCAAAGAAATCAAAAAAACGCTGAAACTCCTTCGGGACTGCCTCACTCTAAAGTGCGGCAGTCCCTTATTTTCAGGCCACATGTACACATTTACTAAAAAATCACAAAAACTATAAAAAAACTATTGTATTTTATACTCCGGATATGATAAAATTGTATTCGGAATAATGCAATCAAATACGGGGGGATAGGGTTGCGAATAGTGAAAAAAATGTTCAGTATCATTGTTGCATTTGCAGCATTGACAGGAGGTAATCTAATGACAAACGCAGTTAAGGAAGATACTACAACAACTGCTCCTTCAACGGTTTATGCCCATGAGCTTGACGCACAGGCCTATTCCGGCACTGATCTCGGAGCGAGCTATTCAAAGCAGGAGACCACATTTAAGGTATGGGCTCCGACTGCATCAGGCGTTTCCGTAAAGCTGTATAAAACAGGCAGTTCTCAGGAAAAGGGCGCTCAGGATATATCTACAACAGCCATGACAAAGGGCGAAAACGGAGTATGGAGCGCTACTGTCAAGGGAGATAATAAAAATCTGTATTATACATATCTCGTAACCATAAACGGAGTCACAAGAGAAACCGCAGATGTATATGCAAAGGCAGCAGGTGTAAACGGCAACCGCAGCATGATCGTTGATCTTCCCTCCACAGACCCCGAGGGCTGGAGCAGGGACGAGCATGTTCTCTGTAATGACCCGACAGATGCTATTGTCTGGGAGGTCCACGTCAAGGATTTCTCGCACAGCGAGGTATCAGGCGTTTCAATGAAGTACAGGGGCAAATATCTTGCCTTCACCGAAAGCGGCACTACTCTTGCAGATAAGGGTGAGTATCCGACCTGCATAGATTACCTTAAAAAACTGGGTGTGACCCATGTCCAGCTTCTTCCGGTCTACGACTACGCTACTGTAGATGAATCGCAGACCGACTCGGACGAGTTCAACTGGGGCTACGACCCTAAGAATTATAACGTACCCGAGGGCTCCTACTCCACAAACCCGTTTGACGGCAATGTGAGGATAACAGAGTTCAAGCAGATGATAATGGCTTTGCACAAGGCCGGGATAGGCGTTATCATGGACGTTGTTTTCAACCATACCTTCACGGCGGAGGGAGGCTGGTTCGAGCTGACCGTTCCGGGCTACTATTACAGAATGAAGGCTGACGGAAGCTTCAGCGACGGCTCCGGCTGCGGAAACGAGACGGCAAGCGACCATCTCATGTACAGAAAATATATGATCGATTCCATTCTCTACTGGACGAACGAATACCATATAGACGGTTTTCGCTTTGATCTTATGGGAGTTCATGATGTTGATACTATGAACGAGATAAGAAAGGCTCTTGATACCGGTGTAAACAACGGGAAGAAGATCATTCTCTACGGCGAGCCATGGACAGGCGGGGAAACTACAACCAAGGCTGTTACAGCAGTCAAAGCAAACCTTTCTAAGCTTGACAACAGGGTCGGCGCCTTCAGTGATGAATTCAGGGACGCTGTAAAGGGTCATGTTTTCAATGCCTACGAAAAGGGCTTCGTTCAGGAGGGCGGCTCCGTGGGCTATCTGATGTCCGGCATCAAAGGAATGGTTTCCACAGGTGTCAATCAGCCCTCACAGACAGTATCCTATGTTTCGGCACATGACAACTTCACGCTCTATGACAAGCTTGTTCTCTCGGTCAAGAATGATATGAGCTATTCCGAAAGAGATGAACGCCTCGTAGATATGAACCGGCTTGCAGCGGCTCTTGTTCTTACCTCACAGGGCATTAGCTTTATGCAGGCGGGCGAGGAATTTGCGCGCAGCAAGCAGGGCGATGAAAACAGCTTTATCTCCCCTGCAGGTCTTAATGAGCTTGACTGGCAGCGAGCCTTGGACTTCTCCGACCTTGTTTCATATTATCAGGGACTTATAGAGATCAGAAGAAGCTTCAAGCCGTTCAGAGACCCCACCACAAAAACAGCCTCCCTTATAAATTTTGTCGATTCACCTGACAAAACCGTTGCCTATACCATTGAGAACATTCTTACAAACGGCAGGGAATGGTCGCAGGCAGCTCTGCTGTTTAACGCCTCGGAGGAGGAGGAAACGATTACCCTCACTCCCCCCTCAGGAAAAACGCTTCCGTCAGAATGGGTGATAGTGGTAAATAAAACGGAGGCGGGTCTGAATTCATTAGGCACGATAAAAGGAAATAAAGTCACACTTCCTCCCTGCAGCGCTATGATGCTGGTCGATAAGGAGAGCTTCGACAAGCTGGGGCTGACCTCGGAATACTGTGTTGTCAGAGCAGAATACAGGGATAGTGAAACTAAGAAGCTGCTCGGGGCAAGGACCTACAAGGGCAGCGCAGGCAGCGCCTTTGCAACCGCAGAAAATAAGGCTCTTGATACGGAATATGATCTGGAAAAAACAGAGGGCAAGGTCATGGGGCATTTTACAAAAGAGCCTCAGACAGTCACTTACTTCTATAAAAAATTTGACGGAAAAATAGTCGATCTTACCGTTAATTACCTCAAAAAAAGGAGCGAGGCTCTCGGAGGAGGCTCCGTTGAGGCTGAAAAAAGCTACACCTGCAGGGTGCGTGAGGGCGAGGATTACACTGCAATGATACGCAGCATTGAAGGAATGGAGCTTGATCTCTCCTCCTTTCCCGCAAATTCCGCAGGTACGGCAGGTAAGGAGGACATCACGGTAGACTTCTTCTATAAAGACCGTGAGACCTGCGATCTTATACTGCATTATTACAATTCCGAGGGCTGGGACAAGACGGCGGCATACGTCTATAAAAAGGATGATGACGAGCTCACTGAATACACCTCAGCAGACGGAGACATCATGAAGACCGACCCTGCTCTCGGAGAGGGCTGGTATACCATAACGATCGAAAATGCAGGCAGCTCCGAGGGAGTTCATGCTGTATTCTCAGACTCTAAGGGAAATAAGGACAGCAGCTTCGGCTCCGCCGGCTGTGAGGTCACAAAAGAGGTCTGGATAAAGGACGGCAAGCTGACAAACACAGGCACACTGAATGTCGTTTATCTCAGTAAGGAAGGCTCAGTTCTTGAAAGCAAGGTCATATACGGCAAGGTCGGAGACAGCTATGCTCTTGAGGACAAAAGCTTTGAGGGGCTTGAGCTTCAGGCATTTACCGCAAACACCGAGGGAAGCTTTACAGACGAGCCTATATATGTCGTCTACAAATACGCAAAGCCTGTTCCTTCCGA
>ONFW01000101.1 GCA_900317215.1 uncultured Eubacteriales bacterium
AAACCGCGGCTTTGAAGTGAAATACGCTTATGAAGTGAGCGAGCGCAGCGAGCGAGAACGCGAATCGAGAGCGGAGGCACTCCGCCGCGAATCGAGAGCGGAGGCACTGCGAAAAAAAACATAATTTACCTGCGATAAAAATGTAATATCAACAGGAAAAATGAAAACAATAATAACACAGTCAGAGCAAAGAGGGCGATAGAAAAAAGGCTCCCAAGGGGAGCAAAAAGCAGCGCTCCCTTTGGGACTGTAAAAAAACAAAAAGGAGAACGATCATGGCAAACAGCAGCAATTCTAATTCTATCAACGTACCCGAAGCAAGACAGGCAATGGATAAGCTGAAAATGGAGTGCGCCGGCGAGGTAGGAGTTGATCTCAAGCAGGGCTATAACGGCGACCTTACCTCCCGTCAGGCAGGCTCTGTCGGCGGTCAGATGGTCAAAAAGATGATCGAGGCCTACGAGAGAAGCATGTGAGCCTGCTAAGAGAGCAAAAATAACTGCATAAAATGAAAAACGGCGCGGCGCCTGTTGATTCAGGTCTGCCGTGCCGTTTTGTTTTATCCGTCCGTAAAGATCACACACTGAAAAGCATTGCTCCGTATGAAGGATAGGGCCAGTATTTTGAAGACATATTTGATTCCATTTCGTCTGCTACAGCACGAAGCTCCTGCATTGCCGAAAGCACATTATCCTTATAGTAGAACGCACTCTCCTTTATGCCCTCCACATCCTTGGCGCCTAAGACAGCCTTGTCAAGAATGTCGATCTTATTTGCAAAGCAGGCGAGCAGATTGGAGAGCTTTTTGATAAGCTCAGTTTCGGCAGATACCGTAAGTCCGGGAACAACAGAGGAAACAAGAGAGGCTGTCTGTGCAAGATCCCTGATGTATGACGATACAGCCGGGAAGATATCCTTCTTTGCCATATCAAGGGCTGTGAGAGCCTCTATATTGATTATCTTGCAGTAGTTTTCAAGGATTATGTCTGTTCTGGAGCGCAGCTCTACCTCTGTGTAGATGCCGTGTCTGCCGAAAAGTCTGATATTCTTTTCGTCGGTATAGTGAGGGAGAGCATCGGGGAGAGTCCTGAGATTGAGAAGTCCCCTCTTCTCCGCCTCGGCTACCCATTCTGCAGAGTAGTTGTCTCCGTTGAAGATTATCCTCTTGTGAGCCTTGAGAGTCTTTCTGATAAGTGACTCTGCGGCAGATCTGATATCTTCGGCATTTTCAAGCTCATCGGCAAAATCGCAGAAGGCGTCGGCAACAATGGTGTTGAGGATAGTGTTTGTGCAGGCTACGTTCTCAGAGGAGCCTACGCTTCTGAATTCAAACTTATTGCCCGTAAACGCAAACGGAGAGGTGCGGTTGCGGTCTGACGTGTCCTTTACGAAATTCGGGAGAACGTCGGCGTTGGTCTTCATGATAGGAGCGTCCTTCTTTTTATACTCCTCATTATACATGATAGAACGCAGTACATCGGAAAGCTCGTCTCCGAGATACATAGATACGATAGCAGGAGGAGCTTCTACGGCGCCGAGTCTATGGTCGTTGCCTGCGCTTGCGGCAGCTATCCTGAGAAGATCCTGATTTTCATCGACCGCTTTGATAACAGCCGCAAGAATAACAAGGAAAAGGGTGTTCTCTCTGGGATTCTTTGACGGGTCAAGAAGATTCTTTCCGGTGTTGGTGGAGATAGACCAGTTATTATGCTTGCCGGAGCCGCTGACCCCTGCAAAGGGCTTTTCATGAAGCAGGCAAACAAGGCCGTGCTTGTCTGCTATGTCCTTCATAGTTGCCATTGTGAGCTGGTTATGATCCGTGGCGATATTGGAGGAATCGAAGATAGGCGCAAGCTCATGCTGTGCAGGCGCTACCTCGTTATGCTTTGTTTTTGCATATATACCGTATTTCCAGAGCGCCTCATCGAGCTCCTTCATATAGGCGGATACCCTCGGCTTAATCGTGCCGAAATAATGGTCGTCCAGCTCCTGACCCTTGGGAGGTCTTGCGCCGAAAAGGGTCCTGCCGCAGTAGATAAGATCCTTGCGCTGCTTGAATATCTCTTTGTCAATGAGGAAATATTCCTGCTCGGGGCCGAGAGTAGTGATTACCCTTTCGGTGACATTATCTCCGAAAAGGCGGAGCAGTCTGAGGCCCTGCTTGTTCATGACCTCCATAGAGCGGAGCAGGGGCGTTTTCTTATCGAGTATCTCACCCGTATAGGAACAGAATGCGGTAGGAATACAGAGCGAGCCGTCCTTGATGAAGGCGTAGGAGCTGGGATCCCATGCGGTATAGCCTCTTGCCTCAAAGGTCGCTCTTATCCCGCCCGAAGGAAAGCTTGAAGCATCAGGCTCGCCCTTGATAAGCTCCTTGCCCGAAAATTCCATAATAACTCCGCCGCCCTCGGTGGGAGTTATAAAGCTGTCGTGCTTTTCAGCAGTGATACCCGTCATTGGCTGGAACCAATGGGTATAGTGAGTTGCGCCGTGCTCAAGCGCCCATTCCTTCATGGAGTGAGCCACTACATTTGCAACACTGATATCGAGAGCTCTGCCCTCCTCAATGGTTTTTTTGAGCGCCTTGAAGGTAGACTTCGGGAGACGCTCCCTCATGGCTGCATCATTGAACACAAGACTGCCGAAGATCTCAGGTACGTTCATTCTTTTCCTCTCCGTTTCTGGTAGTATAAAAAGAGAAAAAGGCACCGCAGGATGATGACTCATCGACCTGCAGCACCTTTGCTGTCAATGGTATGATTATAAGTCATCATATTTTGATTGTCAATACTGCAGAATATCCGTTGAATTATTTTGGAGAACATAACATTTTTAGCAATGCAATAGAAAATAATATGGTCAAATCGTTATTCAAGGCATCAGGGCGGT
>ONFW01000064.1 GCA_900317215.1 uncultured Eubacteriales bacterium
GGGCGATACTGCGCCGATGACCGAGAGTGCGCCCTCAGTGTCTCCGGTGCCGTTTACGATAACTCTGCCCGCACGCTCATAGAACTGTGCAAGACGGCTGCCGAGATATGCGGGATAACCCTCTTCACCGGGCATTTCCTCAAGACGGCCCGACATCTCTCTGAGAGCCTCAGCCCATCTGGAGGTTGAGTCTGCCATGAGAGCAACCGTATAGCCCATATCTCTGAAATACTCTGCAATTGTTATTCCTGTATAAATTGACGCCTCACGCGCGGCAACGGGCATATCCGAGGTGTTGGCTATAAGCACGGTACGCTCCATAAGAGAATTGCCTGTTCTCGGATCCTTAAGCTCAGGAAACTCGTTGAGAACGTCAGTCATCTCGTTGCCTCGCTCACCGCAGCCGATGTATACGATAATGTCCGCAGCAGCCCACTTTGCAAGCTGATGCTGAACGACCGTTTTACCTGAGCCGAACGGCCCGGGAACAGCAGCAACTCCGCCCTTTGCTATCGGGAAAAGGGTATCTATGGTTCTCTGTCCTGTTGTGAGAAGGATATCGGGAGAGAGCTTGCGCTTGTAGGGTCTGCCGATACGAACGGGCCATTTTACTGCCATGGTGACCTGCTGTGTTTTGCCGTCAGCCTCAAGAACAGCCACTGTTTCGTCTACCGTAAAGTCGCCTTCCTTTATGCTCTTTACCGTTCCGCCCATTTTATTCGGCACCATTATCTTGTGGATAACGGCATTTGTTTCCTTAACTGTTCCAAGCTCGTCGCCTGCCTGCACCTTATCGCCCGGCTTAACGCTCGGCTTGAAGTGCCATTTCTTTTTATGGTCGAGAGAAGGAACCTCAACTCCTCTTGTGAGGTTGTTGCCTGCCACCTTCATTATCTCATTGAGGGGACGCTGGATACCGTCATAGATAGCTCCGATAAGACCGGGTCCGAGCTCAACGGAAAGAGGCACACCCGTAGACTCGACCGTTTCGCCCGGTCCGAGGCCCGAGGTCTCCTCGTAGACCTGTATTGACGCTCTGTCGCCGTGCATCTCGATTATCTCGCCGATAAGTCGCTGACTGCTTACGCGAACAACGTCAAACATATTTGCATTTCGCATTCCCTCTGCTATTACAAGAGGACCTGCTACCTTTGTTATAATTCCGCTTACCAAGTTTTACACCTCAATTTTTAAAGAGTATGTCAGAGCCTACTGCCTGCTCTACAAACGAAGAAAGTCTTTTAACGCCTATACCCGTGTTGCCCCTTACTCCGGGCAGAGGGATAACGGCAGGGATCGGCCTTTCCGCATATTTTTCTCTTTCCTTTGCGGAAGCCTCAAAGATCTCCTCTGTCATATATATTATCGCATAATAATCGTTTTCTGCTATCTGCTTGAGAAGCTGAGGTGAGCCGGAGGGGTCGTCGCATATAAACATATCCATGCCCACAGCGCCAAAGCCCTTTATGCTCTCGCTGTCGCCTATGATAGCAATACTCTTAGCCATAGATCTCACGCAGCCTTTCTCTGATTTTTTCGGGCGGGGTATTCGTCTTTAAGCCGCCTGCTATTATATGGATCATTTTTCTCTCATATTCGCAGCCTATATAATAGCCGAGTAAAGGCTCGGGACCCTCGCTCGAAAGCTTACAGAGTCTTTTTGCCGTTCTGATGAGCTTATTGTCAACAAACCTTTCAAAGTCAGATGACGACTCCGCAAACGCAGCCATTGCCTTGTCACATTCATAGTCGCTCTGCTTTTCGAGATATTTTATCAGCGCCTCGCCGCCCTGAAGAGCAAGCCTTACGACCGCCGCCTTGTCAAAGCCGGGACACTCGCAGAGAGCCTTTTCAAGAAAATATCTGCTCACACCCGCCTTTGCACCTCTGATAGCCGTCTTTACATTGACATAGAAAACAAAGGTATTTATATACTCCTCAAGAAATACCGAATGAGAGCTTCTGCCCTCCTCCACAAGCCTGTCGAGCACGCCCCTGTCGATATAGGCGTCGCTCAGTCTTGCGTCCTTTGTTTCGGCAAGTATCTGATAAGCTCTGTTTGCGGGACGTACAAGCCATTGAGGAAACCCGTCAAAGCGTCTGTTCTCAACAGCCTTTATCATGTCCTCCTTCTTTATCATACACGGCTCAATAAGAAGCTCCTCATAATCTCTGTCAGACATTACTCCCTTAAGAACGGTTTTGAGGTTATGTATGTCGTTTCTTATAAAGAAGGGTGAAAACAGCCCGATATCCGGAGCGATGCTCCTGATATACTTCCACATTTTGTCGGTATTGCTCTGTATTATCTCGTCTACAGTATCGCCTTCGCCGTAGCCCTTGTCCTTGAGAAATCTTACAAGCTCGGCTTCGCCTTTAAGGGAGAGCATCTGCTCAACATCCGGCTCGGAGAACATGGTATTCTCCCTTGCCCTGACAGAGCCGATGGAAAATTCGTATGATAATGCCATATCTCTCCCCCTTAACCTTTAAAAAGCTCTCGGTTGATAAGATCCTCTATTGCTTCTCTTTTTTCGGCTATAACGGAAGCAAAGCTCATATTATCCTCGATATCGCCGTTTTTAAGGAGAAAGCCTGTCTTAATGCTCTTATCGGGAGTCCTGCTGAGGGAAGCCTTTATTCCTGCACCGGAAAGCCTTTTTTCAAAGTCAGCAGGCACTCTGGCAAGATCCCTTTCGCTCAGGAACACAACTCCCTCTTTTTTTCCGAGGGTAGATGCAAGCTTATAAATAAGCTCAAAGTATTCCTTATCGGCAAGCCCGCTCATGTATTCGAGCACAGCATCGACAGCCTTGTCTATCTCACGGCGCTTTGCCCTGAGAAGAAGATTCCTTTTTTCAAGCTCCACCCTGCTTTTGGAAGCCTTTGTGAGCTTTTCGGACTGTTCCGCTTTTTTCTTCTCTGCGCTGCTTCTGATCTCATCAGCCTTAGCCCTGCCCTTTTCGATGATACTCTCACCCTTAGACTTAGCCTCAGCCCTGATCTCTTTGATACTTTTTTCACTGTCCTCCTTTATGACGGACAGTATTTTTTCTCCGCTGCTCATACACACGACCCACCTTTATAACGCATTTTTGTTGTTTTTTCAAATAACTCTGTGAGTGCCGGATCAGATCTTGAGGCCGGGAACAGAGATTACAACAAGAAGCGAAACGATAAAGGCGAGAAGCGCATATATCTCAACGAGGGTGATAGATACCATTGCCTTTGAGAAGTTCTTTTCGTCCTTAGCTGTCATTGTTATGCCTGAAACGGCAGCCCTGCCCTGTGCAAAGCCCGAGATCATGCCGCCGATTCCGATAGCTATTGAAGCAGCGAGGAAAGCGAAGCCCTGACCGAGTGTGGGAAGCTCACCGCCGAGAACGCCGCAGTTGATGAGTACAAGGAAGCCAACGATAAATCCGTAAAGGCCCTGAGTACCGGGAAGAAGTGTAAGAACAAGCATTTTACCGAACTTTGAGGAGTCCTCAGAGAGAACGCCCATTGCAGTCTGAGCTGCGCTGCCTACGCCCTTTGCAGAGCCTATGCCTGCGAAAACGGTTGCTCCCGCAGCCGCAAGAATTGCCAAAAACATACCCATGATTCCGTCCATATTATTTACCTCCGTTATTTAGGACTGTGTCCTTATTCTTCATTGCTGCCCTTTGTCTTGAAATATTTACTCTTTGTTGAGAACGGCTCAAAGGGCTTTCCGCCGCCCTCATAGAATTTACTGAACATCTCGACATACTGCAGTCTCATAGTATGGACATAAGAGCCGAGCGCATTCAATCCGATCGTAATGGCGTGACCTGCAAGGAAGATCACTATCATGAAGATAATGCCAATAAAGCTCGTCCCGAAAAGGTTTGAGAGCATATTGAACACCTGCGCCATTACACCTGTAGTAAGTCCGAGTGCAAGAAGTCTTGAATAGCTGAGAAGGTCGCTGATATAGCTTGTGATATCATAAAGCGACGCCACTCCCCCTATGAGCTTGCCGAAGATACCCTTCTTTGACCTGCCCTGTGTGAGTATCAGTCCTGCAGCACAGGCTATCGCTATTACCGCGCCGACAGTTACAAGCACAGGGAAGCCCGCTATGCCCACAGCAAGAACCGCAAAGCCCACAAGCAGAAGCATCCACAGACCTGTATCAAAGAACGCCTCCGCGTAGCGTTTGCTCTTTATGCACACATAGAATTTACAGCCCATTCCGACAAGGATATGCACAAGCCCGAGGGCTATGGACATTATCATTATCATAAGAGCGTCCTTCTGAGTATCAAGCGTATACCATGGCAGCAGCTCCTTCATGGTTATCTCATTGCCCGTGAACATTTTGTAGAACATTGCAGGGGCGTCGCCGAAGATACTGCCGAATATCAGCCCCCAGAATACCGTGGCAACACCGCAGTACTGGAAAAGCTTGAGATTATTTCTCATGCGCTTGTCGGGCTTGAACACCTTGAGCGCAATTGCTGTTGCTATTATCATCAGCAGACCGTAGCCTGCATCCGAAAACATCATGCCGAAGAAGAAATAGAAGAAAAACGCAAGCAGAGGAGTAGGGTCTATATCCCCGTGAGAGGGGGTGGAATACATCGTCACAATGCTCTCCGCAGGAGAAGCAAATCTGTTGTTTTTCAGCTTTACGGGAGCGTCTTCGCCGGCGTCCTCAAACTCAACAACACAGGTCGCTATCTTGCTGCACATGGCCTCAAGCTTTGGACAATCCTCCTCGGGAATGTATCCGTTGAGCACGAAAATATGCTTTGTCTGGTCGAGCTCTGAAATGACCTTGTATTTTTCAGATCGGAGAACGAAGTAATCCTGCGTCTCACAGATCCTTTCACGATATTCAGCAAGGGAGATTATCTCCTGTTTAGCCTCCTCATCCTTTTTGATGAGCTCCTCGCTTTTCTGAAGCTGTCTCTGAGCCTTTAAAACAGGTGTACGGCTCGTAGGGTTGAGCGGTTGGGAGAAGCCGATCGTCCTGAGCGCCTTTTCCGCCTGTTCTCTCTGTTTTTTGGGAGTGAACAGAGTTATACAGGTGAGATTTGAGGATGAATAGAGTATCTCAAACTCAAAAATAAGCTCAGGACATTCGCCCGCAAGGGACTGTGCAAGAGCGACATCGTCAAACATCTTCGGCAGAGTTCCTATAAGCACTGCCGTGGTCGCAGTATCCTTTGTATTGAGCGGGATATCAAGCTTTTTCCACGGTTCGAGCTGGGCAAGGGAGGTCTTTATCCTCACCTGCTCCGCAGCGTAGTCTGTTCTCTGCTTATCAAGAGCGCATATCCTCTGACATATTCCGATGATCCTTGCGGAATCAGCAGCTATCCTGCCTATTTCATCGGGATCTATTTCCTTTCTGCCCCTGAAGCTTGACAGCATCCCCTTCTTTTCGGGTGCCGCCTTTCCCAGGATCTTTAGTGCCTGCTCGGTAAGCTCGGCGTTTCGTTCAAACTGCTTTAACTGAGCCGACGTATCAAGACGCTTGAAGCCGTCCTCCGCCTTTGCTCCTTTTTTGACATGGATGAGAGCGCTGTCCTGTATATGCTCAAGAACACGCTTTCTGTCCTGCCTGAGAGCGATTATCCTTACCGATTTCATTTTTAGCTTTGCCAAATATTTATCACCACACTTTTACTGTTTTTTGCCCGTAGTTTTTCAGACCGAGCCCTCCGTAAGCATCTCCACAACAAGCTTTTTTACCCTGCCGATATTCCTTTCTGCATTTGCAGAGACCGCCTCACATTCGGTCTGAGCCTCTTTTCTTGCCTTTTGAAGCTCAGCGTCAGATCTTGCCGCGATATCCTTTTCGTTATCGGCAAGAAGCTGCTCGGCTTCCTGCTTTGCCTGAGCAACAAGCCCCGATGCCTGCTCCCTGGAGCTCTGAATATAAAGCTCGGCCTCTTTTTTTGCCTCGGCTTCCTTTGCAGAGCATTCCGCCTCTGTATCAAGCACAGCCTTTAGCATTTCACTTGCCATGCAACTACTCTCCTTTTACTCAGATTTTCAAGACAATTATTGCAGTGTCTCAAATTATATTAAACCATATTTCAGCAAAAAAATCAATGCTATTTTGCTACGATTCTCGCTGAAAAAGTTGTAAATTATCAACTTTTATTCATTCTTATTCAAGAACACGCCCTGACTGACCGCTCTCTTTGCAAAACAGAAAAAGCTCCCCGGAGCGTAGCTGTCCGGAGAGCGCTGATCCTATTCATTTTCCGTTCCTTCACGATTATCTTCAGAAGGCTCCTCTGCAGTATAGGGCATAACTTTTTTTGACACCGAAACCCCGTCATAATTCAGCTTGAACTGTATCTTTCCAATTAAGAGCCTTCCGCATGAGGGACATTTATATGAAGAATAAAAGCCCTTGTTTCGTACCTTCAGCTCCTCAAGGCGTTCGCATCTTACATTACATTCATCACAGTTGATGTACATCTCCGACTTATCTATAAGCGGATTATCTATATTGCAAATGTAGGCGCTGTGAAAATTCAGCCTCGCATAAAAATCATCGTTGCACAGCTTTATCTGCTTTTCAAAGCTCTCGGGCTCATACAGTCTTTTAAGTATCCTTGCAGCAAGTATGCTGTCTCCGGCAGCTCTGTGATGAGGTATATCGTCCGTCTCTATTTCAAGCATTTCGGCGGCATTCTGAAGTGAAAGCTGGTTCTTGTTCCCCAAGCCGAGCCTCTCCTGACAGTAAGCCTGAACATCGGCATAGCTTTTCAGAAAGGATATCCTGTTTGTTCCGAAATAGTATTCAAAGTTAGCCTCGAGCGCCGTAAGATCGCTGGTGCTCCAGCTCATGATAACACAGTCCTTCGCAAATTTACCGAATTTATTTACGGCATATCTGAATGGCACGCCGTGAATCAGGTCTTCGTTGCTGAGACGAGTAAGCTCCTTGACCATAGGATTCAGTCTCTTTGTGATCTGAGGACGTATAAATATCGTGAACTGTCCTGTAATATTCATCTCAGGGTCAAGCTTCACTGCGCCAAGCTCGATTATCTCATTTAAAAAGCCCTTTGTTTTTTTGCAGTAGCCGCTGTTCCATTCAAGGTCAAGGATAACGTACGCCATTATCAGCCGCCCCTGCTCTGAGCCTTGAGTCTCTGCTCTTTATTAAGTATCCTTTTCCTCATTCTTATAGAGCGGGGAGTCACCTCAACAAGCTCATCGTCGTTTATAAATTCGAGGGACTGTTCAAGACTGAGCACGGTGGGCGGAGTAAGCTTAAGAGCCTCATCCGAGCCGGAGGCGCGGGTATTGGTCATGTGCTTTTTCTTGCAGACATTTACTACCATGTCCTCATTCTTGGGATTGGCGCCTATAACCATGCCCTCATATACCTCAACGCCGGGTCCGATAAACAGACGGCCTCTGTCCTGTGCGGCAAAAAGACCGTATGCCGTGCTTTCGCCTGTTTCGTGCACTATAAGAGAGCCCTGGAGACGGGACTGTATATCGCCCTTGTACTCCTCATAGCCGTCGAATATATGATTCATAATGCCGTTGCCGTTAGTATCAGTCATAAACTCTGAGCGGTAGCCCATAAGTCCCCTTGCAGGAATACGGAACTCGATGTGTGTGACACCGGATTCACGCGTACCCATGTTAAGCAGCTCAGCCTTTCTCGGCCCAAGCTTTTCCATAATGGCGCCGACATAGTTATCAGGGACCTCTATCATAAGGAGCTCCATAGGCTCGCAGAGCTTGCCGTCTATCTCCTTCATGATTACCTTGGGACGTGAGACCTGAAATTCAAAGTTCTGACGGCGCATAGTCTCGATAAGAATGGAAAGGTGAAGCTCTCCTCTGCCGGAGACCTTGAAGGTATCGGCTGAATCGGTCTCCTCAACACGCATGGCTACGTTTGTTTCGACCTCCTTGAAAAGTCTCTCCCTGATGTTTCTCGAGGTAACATATTTTCCCTCTCTGCCTGCAAACGGACTGTTATTGACCATAAAGAGCATTGATACGGTTGGTTCATCTATTTTTACAAAGGGGAGCGGCTCCTGATGCTCGGGGTCACAGGCTGTCTCACCTATATTGAGATCAGAGATGCCCGAAACAGCAACAATGTCGCCGAGCATTGCGCTGTCCGCCTCCACCCTTTTAAGCCCCTCAAACTGATAGAGCTTTGTGATCCTTGCGCTTTTCCTGCTGCCGTCATTATGACAAAGCGTAATGCTCTGTCCCACCCTGCAAGAGCCTCTCTCGACTCTTCCTATACCTATCCTGCCGACATATTCGTCATAATCCACATTGGAGAACAAAAGCTGCAGCGGGCCGTTCATATCCCCCTCGGGGGCAGGGATCTCCTCAAGTATCTTGTCGAAAAGCGGCTGCATGTCCGTTCCCGGCTTAGCCGCCTCAAGAGAAGCATAGCCGTCTTTTGCAGAAGCGTATACAACAGGGAAATCGAGCTGATCCTCATCTGCTCCAAGCTCAATGAAAAGATCGAGAACCTCATCGACGACCTCATCGGGGCGGGCGCCGGGGCGGTCTATCTTGTTTACGACAACAAGAGGCTTTTTGCCGAGTCCGAGAGCCTTCTTCAAC
>ONFW01000105.1 GCA_900317215.1 uncultured Eubacteriales bacterium
CTGAGGAGCACACCAGCCGATACCGTGTGTAAAACCCGAAATATCGCTGATCTGCTTTGCGTTTACCCACTTACCCTCTTCGGGTATCGGAGCCGGCTCATGCTTTGCGCCCTTTGCAACAGGGCACATCAGTTCAACTTCTTTTGTGTAAATCATTTTGATCTCCTTTCGCATATCTGTATGATACAGATTATTTGATCATTCAGAAAACGGCTCCGCAGTCCAGGACAGCGCAGGCCGTTCTCTATCATTATGATTATAATATTTTTTTAAAAAAATTTCAACACAAAAACGAAATAATATCCGTATTTTTTCGGAAAATATTTATACTTCACAGCCCAATACCGTCAAAATATGCAGTGAACCATACCTCGGGCGCAGTAAAGCTCCTGTTGTTGAGATATTCAAGGCTGCCTGCTTCAGTTGTAAAATGAAATACGAGCTTATATGAATATAACGCCTGATACCTGAAACCCCATTTTCTGTTTATTTCATTTCTGCCGTATTTTCCGTCACCGAGCAGGGGGTGACCGATATAGGCAAGGTGCGCCCTTATCTGATGTGTCCTGCCCGTAAGTAGCTCCACCTCCAAAAGACTGAGGCCGTCCTTTTCGGCAAGAACACGGTATTTTGTCTTTATCGTTTTTGTATCAGGCGTCGGCTTTTCAGAAATATATACCCTGTTCTGCTTTTCGTTCTTTTCAAGATAAGCCGTCAGCAGAGCCTCCTTCTTTTTAAGACTGCCCACAGCTATACAGAGATATAGCTTATCAAGCTCTCTGTCCTTGAGCTTCTGATTCATTACTCTCAGGGTCTCGGCATTTTTGGCTGCAATAACTATACCTCCGGTATTCCGGTCTATCCTGTTGACAAGAGCAGGTGCAAAGGAGTTTTCCCTTTTGGGGTCATATTCCCCCTTGTCATAAAGATAATGCTGCACTCTTGCGATAAGCGAATCAAAGTGGTAGGTATCGTCAGGATGAACAAGAAGCCCCGGCTTCTTGTTGAGAAGAAGAATGTTTTCGTCCTCATATATCACATCAAGCTTTACAGGCGCTTTCATGAAATCATATTCATCAGGTGTCTCCTCAAAGAACTCGTCCTTTATATAAAGGGTCAGTATATCCCCCTTGTTGAGCCGGGTAGATATCTCGCAGCGCTTTCCGTTGAGCTTGATATATTTTGTCCTTATGTATTTATACATAAGAGCCTTGGGCAGCTCCTTGAACCTTTTGGCAAGGAATTTATCAAGACGCTGACCGCTGTCGTTTTCGGTTATTTCTATCTGTCTCATCATATCACCTCAATGATCTCCGTTTTCCGGGATCATTATACCACATAATTTCCTCCGTGTCATCATTTATCCGGTTATTGACGGCCTTTACTGCTCCATTTTCAATGATTCTTTCACTCAATACGCTTGACGAATTATAGGAAAATGATTATAATAATCATACCACTAAATTATAAAGAGGAATTGATAATATGCCTTCCAACGGACAGGGTAACAGACCCGTTGAATTAAGAAAAAATCATAGCGCCAAAGGACCCGTCGGTGCGCCGGCAAGATCTCCGGTACAGCCGGATAACAGATCTCAAGTAAAACGCCCCACAACAGATGAGGTCATGAGGGCAAGCTACAGAGAATACAGAAAAAAACAGCGCCGAAGAAAAAAGATCATCAGAGCTTCGGCTTTAGTGATTTGCACGGCAATAATAGTCGGAGTTATTCTTTTCGCAGGATTGAAATGCAATAAAAAGGAAGAGGAGCCTGCCGAACAGACTCATGCTTCCGTTCAGGAGAGTGTTGTTGTCAAAGCTGAAAAATCAGAGCCTTCCGAGGCTTCTGCCGAAGATGAGGAAAAGCTCTCAAATGAGCATCTGTATACTTACAATATCGACAGATTCTATCAGGACACTCTTTCAGAGCTTGATGCAAAGATCACCTCGGAATTTGTTGCTCTTTATGACGTTACCGCAGACGAGGTGATATATTCTAAGAATTTCAGCAAAAAATGCTACCCTGCAAGCACTACAAAGCTTCTTACGGCTATAACGGCAAGCAGGGTGGTGAAGGATCCGAAGACAGTATTTACAGTGGGTGACGAAATAAGGCTCGTGGGTGAGGATTCCAGCGTTGCCTGCCTTGAGGAAGGCATGCAGCTCACCTTTGAGATGATAATTGACGCTCTGCTGCTTCCCTCGGGCAACGACGCCGCCTATACGATCGCAGTAAACTGCGGAAGGCTCTATAAAAACGACAAGTCCCTTTCTAACGAGAAGGCTGTCAAGGTCTTTATGGAGCTTGTAAACAAGACCGCAGCCGAGATAGGAGCATCACATACTCATTTTGTAACTCCCGACGGCTGGCATGACGACAATCACTATACCTCAGCAGAGGATCTTGTAATAATAGGCGACTATGCAAGAACGATACCGCTGATAAAGAAGTCCTGCGCAAAGGAATCCGCCGAGTGGAAGCTTGTAAAGGGCGGCACTCTTGCATGGCAGAACACCAACAAGCTGATTCAATGGGGCTCAGAGGTATACTCGAAATACTGTGACGGAATGAAGACCGGCTTTACCGATCAGGCAGGAACCTCAGTAGTAGCCTCTGCGACCATGGAGGGTCACACCTTTATTGCCGTTGTAATGAACGGTCAGACGCTCTATACAAAATATGACGACTGCAACACCCTTTTTGAAAAGGCCTTCAAGCTTTATGACCTTGAGTACACTACGGGCATTGAATAAGCTCAGCCTGCAAGTGATCTGAGAAAAATTTCAAGAACACCTGAATAATTTATCTTCTCCACATCCTCTGCGGCGGCGATCGGATACTCTGCTATCTGCTTGCCGCCGCTTTTATATATTACCCTGCCTACAACGTCACCCTTTGTCAAGGGCGCCTCAACAGCTTCGGGAAGGACTGTCTCAGCTTCTACCGAGGCTCCTCTGCCCTTCTCTATCAACACCGCTTTACCGGCTGATACACATATTTCCGCGTTATCCTTCATTCCTCCGCTGACATTTATTCTTCCCTCAGCATCGTAGGGTACTGCCGGCTGAAACATTTCAAAGCCTGCAAAGCCAAAGTCGAGAAGCTCTGCTGCATCGGAAAAGCGATCCTTCCCCGTTGCGCTGCCCAGAACTACAGCAATAAGACTAAGCCCGTCCCTTTCTGCCGTGGCCGAGATACAGCTTCCTGCCTTTGAGGTTGTCCCTGTTTTTAGTCCTGTTATTCCCTTATATGTCTTCAGCAGCTTGTTTGTATTGACAAGCTGGGTCTTGCCCCCTCTCAGCTCATCGATCCATATACCGCTGTATCTGAATATCTCCTCATGCTTTATCAGCTCTCTCGACATCAGCGCAACATCATAAGCGCTCGTAACATGCCCCTCCTCATCAAGCCCGTTACAGTTTTTGAAAACGGTATCTCTCATGCCCAATTCCTTTGCCTTTTCATTCATCCTTCCTACAAACTCCTCCTCCGTTCCGCAGACCGTTTCTGCAAGCGCTACTGCAGCATCGTTTGCGCTTGCTACAGTTACAGCCTTTACCATTTCATCAACTGTCATCGTTTCTCCCTGCTCAAGCCAGATATCCGACCCGCCCATTGATGCGGCATGGGCGGAGGCAACCACCTTATCGGTCCATTTCAGCCTGCCGCTGTCAACAGCCTCCATTACAAGTATCAGCGTCATGACCTTTGTCACCGAGGCACAGGCTCTTATATCATGCGGAGCTTTTTCATAAAGCACCCTGCCTGTTTCAGACTCCATAAGAACCGCTGACGGAGCGGTGATATCATCTGCCGACAAAGCGTTTGCTTTGAGCATGGGGACAGACGACAGCAACACCGATATCGCAAAAAACAAAGAAATGATCCTGCAAAAAAACATACCGCACCTCCATAGCATATTCTGTAGATTATATGCTGCAAAGATGCGGTATTATTATGTTCTTTTTCTTTTTTTGCCCTCATTCTTATTGCGTTCCGCTGCAATAAACTCATCCACGGTGAAATCCTGTGCTGTGAATGTGTCGATCTCTCTTTTCAGTCTTGCAAGAGGAAGACCAACTACGTTATAATAATCTCCCTTTATGCCCCTTATAAACAAGGCTCCTCTGTTCTGTATACCGTAGCCGCCGGCTTTATCGTAGGGCTCGGTAGAATTGACGTATTCCTCTATCTCCTGCTCAGAAAGCGGATAGAACTCGACCTCTGTCACCTCCGAAAAGCTCGTGTGCCTGCCCATATAGTAGAGACAGCAGCCTGTTATGACCTTGTGTACCTTTCCCGAAAGAAGCTTCATCATCATTCTTGCGTCGTCTGTGCTTCTCGGCTTATTCAGCATCTTACCGTCAATTATGACCGAGGTATCACAACCTATTATAAGGTACTTTTCCCTGCCCTTTGATATGCTCTCCGCCTTCATGCAGGCAAGATATTCGGGGCATTTTTCTACCGGAAGATCCTTCGGCACAAGCTCTCTGATATCCGAGGGGATCACCCTGAAGCCGCTGTATATCATTGACATGAGATTCTTTCTTCTCGGCGAAGCCGATGCAAGTATTATATCCATTCCGATCAAACCGTCCTTTACAACAAACCCTTATATATATCGCCCTTTTTGAAGCCTGTCAGCCTTGCGCTTTCTCTTGCCGCCTCAGAGGCTGACATTCCTGCAGCTATAAGCTCTTTTGCAGTATTTACAGCTTCAGCAAGGGTATTGTCCTTTTCCTTTTCCTCCGCTGCCCCTTCAATTATCAGCACTATCTCCCCCTTGACGCTGTCGTCGGCATATTTCTCACACGCCTCAGAGAGAGTAGTACGTATTACCTGCTCATGGATCTTTGTAAGCTCCCTTACTATGGAAATTCGTCTGTCTCCGAAACAGCGATACATATCCCTGAGCGTTGCGGAGAGCTTATGGGGCGCCTCATAAAAGACCATTGTTCTTCTTTCGTGTAAAAGAGATGTCAGGTGCTCGTTTCTTCCGGGCTTATTCACGCTGAGGAAGCCCTCAAAGGTAAATCTCCCCGTAGGCAGTCCTGAAATTGCAATAGTCGACGCAAGTGCAGTCGGCCCCGGAACGACACACACTGCTATACCCCTGTCGTAGCATTGCCTGACAAGCATTTCTCCCGGGTCAGAAATACAGGGCATGCCCGCATCGCTGACAACAGCACAGTTTTCTCCCTTTTCTATCCTGTCGCAGATCTCGTCTCCTCTGTCCATTGTATTGAATTTATGGTAGCTCACCATAGGTGTGCTTATGCCAAACTTATTGAGCAGTTTTATTGTTACGCGGGTATCCTCCGCCGCAATGAAATCCACCTCTCTGAGAGTTTCTATCGCTCTCGGGGAAAAGTCGGATAGATTTCCTATCGGTGTACCTACTACAAAAAGCTTTCCTGCCATATCAGAGATATTCCTCCTTATATGCTCCGTAGATCTGTATCATTTCCTCGGACAACCCTCCGTTGCTATCCTCTATCATGAGGACAGGCTCAACTATAAGTCCGTTAGGTTTTCCGCTCCGTCTGCCCTCTATCAGAAAAAGCTTAGGCTGTTTTGATGCTCTCTGCTGAACAAATCTCAGACGCTTAGGTTCTATATTATACCTTCTCATTGTGCAGATAAGGTCGCTTAGTCTTTCAGGTCGCTGGCACATACAAAGTCTGCCCGAAAATCGAAGCAGCCTTGATGCCACCCTGATAATATCCTCAACAGTGCAGGTACATTCATGCCGCGCGATCATTTGCGACTGCACAGGATTTACTATCCCCGTACCGGCAGCCTTATACGGCGGATTACAGACCACAAGGTCATAGGAGGAATACTCTACCTTGCCTGAAAGCTCAAGTATATCCGAATGAAGAACAGTTATCTTTTTATCAAGCCCGTTAAGCTCAGCGCTTCTTTTCAGCATTGAACAAGCCTTTTCCTGAATATCCACAGCAGTAACACTGTGCGGCTTCCCCTCTCTGCTCCAGATAAGCGGGATAGTGCCGCACCCTGTACCGAGTTCACATGCCTTATCGCTGCTTTTGGGCATCGAAAAATTCGCAAGCAGCACGGTATCAGTTCCGAAGCCGTGTTCATCTGAAACTATGACCCTTATCCCGTTACCGAGCGGTTCAAGTCTTTCTCCCTCTTCAAGCATTATTTCACCCCGTCTGTAATATCTGTCTTTTGATACATGCATTATTATATCATAAACGATCAGATTCGTAAAGGATAAACTGACCGGCTTGTTTTTTATAAGAAAGAAAAAACAATAAATTTTAAAAAAAGTCTTGACATTTGAAAAACAAGGTAGTATAATAGTCAATGTTCTGAGGAACAATAATTGAATATTGGGGAATTGTGTAACGGTAGCACGACAGACTCTGACTCTGTTTGTTGGGGTTCGAATCCCTATTCCCCAGCCATTTAAGCCTTGAATTCTATTCAAGGCTTAATTTAAGACGAGGTGTAGCTCAGTTTGGTGGAGCGCTACGTTCGGGACGTAGAGGCCGCAGGTTCAAATCCTGTCA
>ONFW01000038.1 GCA_900317215.1 uncultured Eubacteriales bacterium
AAAATGGATCCTGCCAAAGAGGTGGGGGGAGATTTCTATGATTTCTTTATGATAGATAACGATCATCTTTGCATGATGATCGCCGATGTAAGCGGAAAGGGTATTCCTGCAGCATTGTTTATGATGCGTTCAAGCATTATCCTGCGTGACTTTGCTATGCTGAGCTTGTCGCCTGCCGATATCCTTACTCGTGCAAATAAAGCTGTCTGCGAAAAGAACAAGACAAAAATGTTTTTAACGGTATGGCTGGGCGTCTTAGAGATATCCACCGGTAAGCTTACAGCCGCTAATGCCGGTCATTCATATCCGGCATTGATGAAGCCGGACGGTCGATTTGAGCTGTATAAGGAAAAGCACGGAATGGTTGTCGGTATGATGAATATGAGCAAATACAAGGAATATGAACTGACGCTTGAACCCGGTACCAAGCTGTTTCAGTATACAGACGGTGTTAACGAGGCGACAAACGCTGAGAATAAGCTCTTTGGAACGGACAGAATGCTCGAGGCGCTCAACGAAGATACCTCTGCTTCTCCCGAACAGCTTCTGACAAATGTCCGCAGGGCTGTGGACGGATTTGTCATGGACGCAGAGCAGTTTGACGATCTGACAATGCTTTGCCTGGAGTATAAGGGCAGACAATCATGACCGCATAGCAGCTGCCGCAGTGTTATTCAGGCTGTTGTTATTGACTCAGAGCCGAAAAAGGAGGTCGATGAAGAATGGATTTTCAATCAGTCAGGCAAACAGCTGAACAGTTTAATACTTCTGAATTGATGTCTCTTTCGGAGCTGTGCAAGGAGCTTTCTATCTCGGTCGCAACGGGACGAAACTGGTTGAGATCAGGCAAGCTCCATGCAAGCAGCATAATAAAAAATTCTGCTTTTTTTTCAAGCTCCTATGCTGCTGAGCTTAAAGATAGTATTCAGAGCGGAAAAGACCCTTCGTTGAAGAGCAGGAGAAATAAAAAATACATATCGGGCAATACCGTGTATAACTCCTATATATCAGACAATTCTGAAAATGCAGTTACTGTACAGAGAATTGTCTCTTATATTGAGGATAAAGATATAGAAGTAACAGATGATATTTTATGCGCTGTCATAGCAGAGTGCGCTATTCAAATGATTATCGGAAAACAACATAAAGACGGCTGCACCCAGGGACTTTTAAAGTACCTTCAAAAAGCTTTGCCTGAGTGTTGTCTTTGGTTTTTGATCGATGATCTGATCGGTATGTACTCTGACCTGGAGAGAGTTATCATGGCACATACTCAGTTGTTTGATTTTCAGTTTGTTTATGAGCGTACTGAGGATGTACTTGGACTATTATATATTTCTCTGAATGATCTCAAAAGCAGAAAAGCTACCGGCTCATACTATACTCCGACTAAAGTAGTGCAAAGGCTGTGCAGTCAGCTCTTTTCCATGAATGATACTAAAGGAAGGACTATTTTAGATCCATGCTGCGGAACAGGAAATTTCATTCTCCAGCTCCCTCCTGAGATAAGCTATGATCAGATATACGGAAACGACATAGACCCTGTGAGCGTCAGAATTGCGCGATTGAATTATGCTCTGAAATATAATGTTTCGGATTGGGATACGATCTATACACATATAACCGAAAGGGACTATCTTTCGTTCGGAGCAGAAAAAAAATATGATTTCATTATCGGCAACCCGCCGTGGGGCTATGAATACTCAGAAGCCCGGAAGACTGAATTAAGAAAAAAGTATTCAGTGGCAAGTGGTAATACCATTGAATCCTACGATGTGTTTGTTGAACAAGGTCTGTCTGATCTGAAGAAAGGCGGACTCCTGTCTTTTGTTTTACCCGAGGCTTTTCTTAATGTTAAGGCCCATGCCCCTATCAGAAAAAAGCTGTTGAAATTCTGCCGCTTTCAGTATATCGAATATTTAGGAAACGTGTTCGATAAGGTGCAATGTCCATGTATTATTCTTCAGGTCGTTCTCACAAACACCGTTTTTAGCAGTATCGGCACGAAAATATGTGATACTGCCCGCGAATATACAATTAACACAGAGCGAGCGATGACTGAAGAATGCATGAGCTTCTCCGTTACAGATGAAGAGTACCGCTTGCTGAAAAAAATGGACGGGTTAAAGCACAAAGCCACCCTTTCGGGCAAGGCACGATTTGCATTGGGAATAGTAACCGGCAACAACAAAGCATATTTATCAGATAAAAAAACGCCGGATAACGAAATGATTCTGAAGGGGTCGGATTTAAGAAAATACAGGTTTGCTCCGGCTTCAAATTATATTGTATTTAAGCCGGAGTCGTTTCAGCAAATTGCTCCGACCGAGTAT
The DNA here is from genome assembly GCA_900317215.1 of uncultured Eubacteriales bacterium. Taxonomy (GTDB): domain Bacteria; phylum Bacillota; class Clostridia; order Oscillospirales; family Acutalibacteraceae; genus UBA1213. The sequence goes on from ONFW01000038.1 coordinate 2,334, forward strand.
TATCGTGCGCCCGAAAAGCTGCTTTATAGATTTATCTGCGATCAGCTTGTATTCTCATATGATAATGCAAAAACACTATCCTTGAATAGCTGTAATATTCTGATACCTGAAATACCCGGATTGGAGATAAAGTATGTTTTAGCTGTTCTGAATTCAAGGTGCGCTCAGTTCTATTATAAGAAGGTGTTCAACTCGGTAAAAGTATTGAGATCTCATCTTGAGCGGATCCCGATACCGACAGCAGAAAAGCCGGTACAGGACGAGATAATTACAATTGTTGATTCCATTCTTGAAGCTGCCGATACGGCAAGGATAAGAGATCTGTATGAAAAGCTTGATACAATTATTGCAGAGCTTTATGAGCTTGGCACTGAGGATTATGAGATCATCAAAGCCTCAATGCAGGGAGAACGCTCGTTTCTTTAGAATACCTGATAGAGAAGCCTTTGCCTGAAAGCCTCAGTGCAGGCTGCCGGTTGTCATATCTTAGTAGAAATCCCTCGGCATACTGATGTATGTCGAGGGATTTCTGCGCAGAATTATGAAAAAAAGAAACAGGAGCTTCATTAGAAATAAATAACACTCTGTTTATTCACACCTGCGTATATCATTTATACTTTTCCGATGCTTCCTCGAGTGTCTTTTTTATTCTTTCCACCAGCTCGGGCGGAGAGGTCACCTTAACATAACGGCAGTATTGAAGCGCCCAGTAAAGCATGGCGTTCTGATCTGCCTTTACTCTTACCTGTATGGTATTGTCGGACATTTTGCTAAGCTCAATGTCACTGCCAAACCAGTCAAACACATCATTGAGATGCTTTTCATCTGTCAGAAAGGTGATTTTTTGGGATTCTCCGGTAAACATATACAGTCGCTGTGCAAAGTGGGGCTCGCGCACCCTGTTCATGATAAGACGCTTTTCCTTGTCCAGATCAAAATCCTTATTCTTAAGATCTGCACACGAAATAATGCGGTCCACACGCAAACAGGAAAGGTTTTTAAAACCCTCATGCCGGCAATAAAGATAATATCTGCCAAGTGAAACAACCATATTGATCGGGTAAATAGTGTACACCTTATCCGTACCATTTTTGTTCTTCCGGACACAAAGCTGCTTGTTGAAATTATAATCGCCATAGCGTACTGCCAGAGCCTTGCGATTGGTAATGGCATACAGGATCGTCCTAATGTTTTCCGGCATTTTAGGATTTCTGAGCTCCGGAGGGTCTTCGTTATCAAAGGAAGCAATAAATTTTTTTGTTGTATAATTGGCGAAAAAACGACGTGAATTTATCGGATAAATGTGTTTTCCTGTTTTTTCGTCGATAGAATCTCCTTTATCGTTTTCTATAGGCTTTCCCTTTATCGCACGAAAGGATCGCAGCATAAGCTGTATGTCAGCATTGAATATTTTACTGTGATATACAAAAACTTTCTTTTTTCCTTTTCTGCCTATCTCGTCAATAGTTTTGCTGCTGATCTCAAATAAGCCGGTTGTGTTTCCGAAGGCGATCAGATACCGAAGATGAGACTTTATCCTTGTACGCATATCTGCTTCACCCAGCTTACGGCAGAGCTTGGAGTTCAGCTCGTTTATGCATAAACCGCTGTTGTTTGTTTTCAATTCTTCAAGGATCAATTGATCCAGTCCGGCATTGAATTCGGCTGATTCGCCTTTCTTGCTTTTCGATTCAGTGTTCTTCTTTTCAGGACTTTCGCTCATCTGGCTGCACCTTCCTTTGCGGTATCTGTTTGTTTCTATAATACTCTGATTTTTCAATTATTGCAATATCAGGTATTATGATTTGGAAACTATATAAGATTTATTGTTGCGTGATGATTATTCTCTCGACAAGGAGGGTCATCAGGATTTTTTATTTGAAGTTGCGCATTTTTAAACAATCCTTTTTGTTATGCTTACCTCAGCAAAGGAAAAAACAAAAAAAAGAAAGGACGATCTATTATGAAAAAAACAAAATCAGCGTACTCAAATCTTTTGGAGGAGATCCGTTATCATTTGCATGAGCTTGAACTGTGCATAGCTGATATGTCTGACGCTATGATGAGCGAAGCTCTCACAGATGAAGGCGTATCCATGGAGGATACCTGCGAAGAAAAAATCAATGATGTCAGCAGTATTGATGATCCTGATGAAGATGAGATCGAATGGGACACATTTGATACTGAGAGTCTCAGAGAATCTGATTATTCATTTGGTGATTATGAGACTGATGACGAAGAGGATTATGTTGAATGGTATTACCCGGACTGTGATGAAGATGAAGACGAAGATGAAGACGAAGATGAAGACGAAGATGAAGACGAGGAGGAAGCAGACGTTTTTGTTGACGATGAGGACGAAGATTGAGCACAAAGTTTAATAACGATATTTAAGGAGGAACAAGCATGAGCTACATAAAAATAAATAATCAATATAAGATCAGTAATGGAGCTATATCAATAATCAAAAACCTGAACCCGGGAATATATGTTGTCAGATATGAACCGGAGGAGGGCTTCTCGATCGAGGATTACGGTGATATAAGCATCACTGAAAGGGTCTACGGTCAGCATAATAAGAAGCTTGAAAAGGTCTTCAGGGCTTATGACAACATGGACAGAAATCTTGGGATCCTTCTCTCCGGCGATAAGGGGATAGGTAAAACATTGTTTCTTAAAATGCTGGCAAAGGAAGCAATACGAAGGGGAATGGTCGTTATCGTTGTGGACAGATACTACAGCGGAATAGACGCCTTTCTTATAAAGATCACACAGGAATGTGTTATACTATTTGATGAGTATGAAAAACGCTTTGGAGAGTCAAATAACACAAGGAGCATAAATGATGATGATTATGGATTAAGAATAAACCCATTCGGGTCAAATAATAATTTTATGTCTATGTACTCTCACCAGACAGAGCTTCTTGAGCTGTTTGACGGAATATCCGGCGGAAAAAAAATGTTCGTTCTTACCTGTAATGATATAGGGACGATCAATAATTATCTGATAGATCGTCCCGGCAGGATACACTATCATTTCCGTTTTGCATATCCGGCTCCTAAGGATACCCTGCAGTTTCTTAAGGATAACATTAAGCCGGAGTATCATTCTGAGATACAAACGATCCTTAATTATTCCTTTTTCACAAAGATCAGCTATGATTCACTCAGGGCTATAACCTTCGAGGTAAATTCCGGTCTGAGCACAGAGGATGCGCTGACGGATCTGAATATCTCACGAGATATGAAATCCTGCCCGAAATTCAGTGTACGGATGCATTTTTCAAACGGTTATACAAGTGCCTCGCAGACTAACTTTATCAATTTCTTTGGTGATGAATCCGCAAGCATAGATTTACGCTACCGCAAGAAAAAGAGTAAGCAGAGACAGATTAGAGTCGACTTTTTTATCAATGACCTGAAGCTGGAAGAACAATCCTCTGATTTTATCCTTCCGGTTGAAAAGATACAGGACGCGTATATCGAATATCAGGAAAACACCGATTATGTAGACGTAATGGAGATGCTTGAAAATGACGGACTGGAGTATATCTCCTTCAGTAAAAACTACTATTGAGGTGAAACGATATGAGTAATAATAAGATAATTATTCATGAGAGCGTATCAAGTGAGGATATTGCGTTTCCTGACGCGCTTAAAGATCAACCGGGGCTGCATATCGTTGAAGACAGAGTGTTCAGGTATATTGAGGAGGAGGGTATCACCGATGTGGTGATACCCGACTTTGTAAAACATATTGTAAGTGCAGGTTTCAGAAACTGCAGTCATATAAAAACCGTTACTATACCTGATTCGATCGTGTCAATAGC
>ONFW01000097.1 GCA_900317215.1 uncultured Eubacteriales bacterium
AATGATTTTTTGTAAATGTCACAAAAAATCGTTGAAAAACAGATGAAAATTTAGTATAATACTAATGTGTCTACTATCGGATACTTATACTGTATGGGAATCAAAGGATGTCTTTGGGAGAATTGTTGCAGTTCTTTAGTTAAAGATGTCTTTTTCCCGTTTGCAGCGTCGTCAGCGTTGCTTTTGGGATAGCTTATGAATGTTTGGCAGAATATCTGAAATGACAGTGTCTGACCTTGAATTTCATAAATGATTCAATATAGTTTGAGTAGTATCCTGACTCAGAGAGGCATTAAAGATAGTAAAATCCCACAAAAGGCGGTGATATATAATGCAGTGTAAAAAGTGCGGCAGCGAGTGGAAAACAAATGCCCGCGCCAGCCTTATCATACGATGCCCCTTCTGCGGAGCGGAGCTTGAGGAGGAAAAAGAGGATAAACTCACCTTTCAAGACGCAAAGGAAGCGTTGAGGTATATCGTAAAAACCTACGGAGTGGATGTTATAATCGACGGTATCCAGCTCAGAGCCTTGCTCGATGAGTTTATTCCGGATCTTAAGCAGGAGAGAAAGGTGTTTCTTGATGCTTATGAACAGGGTATGTGTAACGCACTGTATTTGGCTCATGATGAGTCTGAGATCGACAAGTGTATTGCGATACTCCAATCTATAAAGGTGCTTACTACGGATGCCTGTATGGCTGAAAAATGGGCGAGCTATGTTGTAGAATGCTTCGTATATGCTTTGGATTGGAATGTTCCTATGTTCGGCATTACTCCGAATATCCACATGCATCAGATGCCTGAGAATATCCGTGAAAACAACAGAAGGCTCATCGGCGCCGGTAATGCTTCTGACAGCGATTGGAATGATAATGACACTGATATTACTGTAGAAGATAAACCGGATAACGAGAAGGAAGCCAGATCAAGCTTTTTCGATTACTTCAGCAACGGAGAAAATCCTGCCGAAGAAGAAAGGGCTATGCAGGGGGATAATATCGGAGTTGTTTCTGTTCGTGAAACTGAGCCTGTGCCTCCGGTAAAGGAAGAAAAGCCCGAGCCTGCCGAAGAAAAGCATGAACGTCCTGTCTTTGATTTCACCGATGAGGCGGAGGAGAAGAAGGAGGAGGAAAAGGCCAAGCCTGCCGAAGAAAAGCATGAGCGTCCTGTCTTTGACTTCACCGATGAGGCGGAGGAGAAGAAGGAAGAAGAGAAGCCCGAGCCTGCCGAAGAAAAGCATGAGCGTCCTGTCTTTGACTTTACCGATGAGGCGGAGGAGAAGAAGGAGGAAGAAAAGGCCGAGCCTGCCGAAGAAAAGCATGAGCGTCCTGTCTTTGACTTCACCGATGAGGCGGAGGAGAAGAAGGAGGAAGAAAAGGCCGAGCCTGCAGAGGAAAAACATGAGCGTCCTGTCTTTGACTTTACCGATGAGGCGGAGGAGAAGAAGGAGGAGGATAAGGCCGAGTCTGCAGAGGAAAAGCCTTCCTCAAAGTTCAGCTATACAGATGAAAACGGCGAAAAGCATGAACGTCCAGTATTTGATTTTACTGACGATGATGAAGCCGAAGCTGACAAAGAAAAATCCGAAGATAAGGTAGAGATAAAAGATAAGAAGGCTGAAGAGGAAGAAGAGAAGCCTAATCAGATAGCAACAGTCATGAATCCGTGGATGCAGCAGATGATGCAGAACGGAGATATGACTCAGCAGATGCCGCCATGGGGTTATAATCCGTGGATGCAGCAGATGCCGCAGAATGGAGAAATGCCGCAGCAAATGCCGCCATGGGGCTACAACCCTTGGATGCAGCAGATGCAGAATGGTGAATTAACTCAGCAGATGCCGCCGTGGGGCTACAACCCGTGGATGCAGCAGATGCCACAGAACGGAGAAATGCCGCAGCAAATGCCGCCATGGGGCTACAACCCTTGGATGCAGCAGATGCCGGGTCAGCCACCCATGCCGGGTCAGCCGCCTATGCCGGGTCAGCCGCCTATGCCGGGTCAGCCGCCTATGCCGGGTCAGCCGCCTATGCCGGGACAGCCGCCTATGCCGGGTCAGCCGCCTATGCCGGGACAGCCGCCTATGCCGGGACAGCCGCCTATGCCGGGACAGTCCCCGATGCCGGGTCAGCCGCCCATGCCGGGACAGCCGCCTATGCCGGGGCAGTCACCAATGCAGGGGCAATCTCCCGTACCTGAAAAACCGTCAGCGCCTGCTCAGAGCGAAGAACAGGGCGCTGAGAAAAAAATGGAACAGTGTGTTCCCGAGTCTGTGTCAGAGCCTGAAAAAACAGAAGCGCCTGCTCCCGAAAAGGAGAAGGAGCCGGGTCAGCAGAGTATATCAACTGCAGCTGAACCTGAGAAGAAGGCTGAACCCGAGAAGAAGACCGAGCCTGAGAAGCCGGCGCAGGCAGCCCATGCTAATGGAGGCAGCTTAGTAATAAATATGCCTGCCGATGCAAAGGTCTTTACACGGGAGGAGGCTCTCGGAAAGACAGGCAGCAGAGTAATTATACCCGAGGGTTATCAGATCATAGAGGACAATGCATTCTCCGGCAACCAGACGCTCGAAGCCATAGAGCTCCCCGCATCACTGCTTAAGATAGGCGAAGGCGCCTTTGAGAACTGCATAAAGCTTATGACAATAAATCTTCCTGAAGGGCTCCTTGATATTGGAAGAAGCGCATTTGCGGGTTGTAAGGGACTTGCAAGTATAGTTATTCCTTCATCAGTACAGAGGATAAGACAAAGTACATTCAGCGGCTGCGAAAAGCTCAAGGATTTTGTTATTCCTCCAACAGTAAAGGGACTTGGCAAGCATGCATTCCTCAATTGTGAATCCCTAACTGAGATCAATGTTCCTGATGGTATAACGGAGCTTCCTGAGAATGTATTCAGCGGATGCCGTTCGCTTGTTACCGCAAAGCTGCCCGACTCTGTATGCGATATCAGAAAGAGTGTATTCAGTTGGTGCGAGGCGCTTACCACCGTTAATATTCCTGAAGCTGTCAGAGAGATCGGAGACGGTGCATTTACAGGCTGCAGCTCACTCAAGACAGTTAATATCCCGAAGAATCTTGAGTCCATAGGATATGGTTCTTTCAGCAAGTGCGGCACCTTAAAGACGCTCATTCTTCCCGATACCGTTACTAACATTGGTGAGAATGCCTTTAATGGGTCAAACAGAACATTGACCGTATACTGCTCACACAACAATAACTACATCAGACGTTATTGCAGAATGAACAGAGTGAAGTGCAAGGACGTTGAGTGATATATAATTATAGCACCATTTAAGCGGCAGGATGACTCCTGCCGCTTTTGGAATAAAGGAGGTGAACATATCCATGAGGTATTTTACAGATGAGCAGATAAAAAATATGAGATCTCAGGTAAAGATTCACTATTCCGAAAGCGGCACGAACAGATACCTTGCCTGCATATCGAGGATAGAGCAGCTTGATAAGCTCAATGATGAAGCTGGTGGGATCTATAAGGACCAGCTTATGCAGGCGATTGCGGAGCTCGAGAAGGAAACGGAGCAATATGTTCACAGAGGAAAAGCGGATCCCAACGACGATGATGTAGATGCATTCGAGTATGAGAATTATTGAAAAAGCGTTCCGATGAAGATCGGGGCGCTTTTTTAGCACAAAAAGGCAGCCCCCTGACCTTGCGTCAAAGGGCTGCACAGATAGGATTACAATTTGTATCAGACCGGGCAATAATACCCTGTGAGCTGTCTCATGCGCTTAATACAGCAGGAGACGCATCGTCGGAGATAGTATCGACCGGAACAGAAGAACCGTAGAAAATACTCATGGCCTGCTGCAGCTCTGCGCTTGTAGCCTTAAGAATATCGTTCTGAGAGGTGAGCTCCGGTATTTCTGCAGCGGCGGAAATAATAAACTCGTACTTCAGCTCGCTGCCGTCATACATTTCTTCGTTATAGGTCAATGTGACCGTTCCGTTTTCGTCGGTCTTCAGGTTGCCTGAGACATCAAATTCGGTTGGCTTTTTGGAGCCTTCCACATCCGGCTGAATGGTGGTCATCATCATGCCTGCCATGGAATTGCTGATATTGCCCTTTATGTTGAAGTCGCCCGATGCAGTATCTCTTGTATATGTTATCTCTCCTAAAACCGCAAGACCGGAAAGAGTGATGATGTACTTATCCTGGGCATCTGTACTCTCGTTTTTAAGGGTGATAGTTTCGAGGGTTATTTCGCCCTGACCTGAAACTATGGACGAAGCAACAAGAGATATCTGCTTTGTGCTGGAAGGATCAGCGCCAACATTGAGCGTAATAGCGGCACCTGTACCGTTTGCGATAAATCTGATCTCGGCCTTCATTAGCTGACCGTTGTCGTTGATATAGTGCTTGATGCTCAGCTCAAAGCTTCCCTGAGCGGTGATCTGAGAGACAAGGGTCGCAGGGTCGAACTTTGCGAGAGCTTCGTCAATATAATTGCTTACCTGGGCGTTGAAGCCGGTCATATCCTTGAGCCATGATTTGATATCGTTGATTACAGCGGTAACGACGTCAGCATTGTTGAAGGTGTGAGAAACGACATGGGCGTTGACCTCTGTGCCGTCTATTGTGACCTTCTCGTCTGTAACGGTTATATTTCCGCAGTTATCAAAATCGTCCTTCAGCTTCTGAGCGAGAATGGAAAGAGAGAAGGGGTCAGCATTTTTGAAAACATTTTCATAAACAAACTCGTACACGTCCATTGCAAGATCGTAGGTGGCACGGTCGATATGAAGAATGTTCTCGCCTTCAGGACCGAAAGCAGAGGTGAGTGCGTTTTCTCTGAGACCCTCGAGGCCAAGAAAATAATCAAGTGATTTGTCTCCGACATTTGCCTTAACGACAGCCTTTTCGGGAGTTGCAAGAAGCTCTGCCGAGTAGCTGTTAGGAACAACAGTCTCTCCAAATGCACTGGGTGAAAAATCCATTTTCTGAGAATAGTAGAGTTTTCTGTTTTCGGAGTCAACAGAGTATACCGTGGTGTCTGAATAGGAATCACAGGTTATAGATGTCTTGACTGTTTTTTGTCCGGCCGGAGCGGAAACAGCGGTCTTTATGACCTTGTTCTGATTTGTGAGCTCCTGAGCAATATTCTGATACGAACCGAAAACATAGCCTGTGGGGTCGTTTTTGATCTCGTTCGTTTTTGAGGAGCTTATGATCCCTCTGACGATAAAGAAGGTCGCAACCCCGAGAGCAAGAACAAGCGCAATAACTACCAGCCAGATTATGAGCTTTTTATGGCTCTTTTTTGCAACTACATCGGACATTGTGTATTCCTGATATCTTGACTGATCGGGTCCCTGAGGAGCAGGCTGAGCAAATTGATCCTGAACGCCGTTATTATTAGCAGCGGAAAATTCCGGATTTGAAGCATCGGGAAGAAAAGCACCGCACTGAGCGCATTGACGGCTTGAGGGGGCGTTTTGTAAACCGCATTTTGGACAGATCATTTTAAACATCTCCTTTTTGATAATTTGTTAAGTTATGATGTAGGAAGGCTTGCCTTATTATTATTTTATAATAACCCCGGTATAATGTAAATAGGTTTTTCTATATTTTGTCGGGAAAAACATCAAAAAAAGCGGATTTTTCTTCATTATTAGATTGACAACAGAGGAAAAAAAAATTACAATTATAATGTTATGTATATACGGGGTGATAGCGTGAATATTCTTGCGATAGGCGATGTTGTTGGTTCGATAGGGTGCAGATTTCTCCGAGAAAGGCTGCCCGCTCTTAAAAAACAGGAAAATATCGACCTTGTTATTGCCAACGGAGAAAATTCCGCAGACGGCAACGGGATCACTCCCGCATCAGCAGAGCACCTTTTTACAAGCGGAGTAGACGTTATTACTGCAGGCAACCATACGTTCCGTCGTAAGGAGAGCTACAGTAAATTCGATGCTTGTCCCTCGCTCATAAGACCGGCAAACTATCCCGAAGGGACCACCCCGGGAAGAGGCTATACAGTGTTCGATATGGGCAAGGTGCAGGCGGCGGTGATAAATCTTATGGGCTGTATGTATATGGAGCCGCTTGATGACCCTTATAAGACTGTTGACGGGATCCTGAAAAAACTCGATACGAGGATCATCATTGTTGATTTTCACGCTGAGGCGACCGCAGAAAAGCTTGCGCTTGCTTACTATCTCGACGGCAGGATATCCGCAATGTTCGGTACGCATACCCATGTTCAGACCGCAGATGAGAGGATATTGCCCAAGGGAACAGGATACATAACCGATGTAGGAATGACAGGGCCAACGGAATCTGTGCTCGGAGTAAAAAGCGAGCTTGCGATAAAAAAATTCCGTGAGAAGCTTCCGGTAAGATTTGAGCTGGATACAGGGAAATGTCATGCCGACTGTATCAAGTATACTGTTGATGAAAAGTCAGGACATACTATTTTCTTGAAAAGAATGAAGATTTTATAGAATGTTCATAGAATTATAACATTTTCGTTATACTATTCACTTGAAAAACAGGCTGATTTTTTATATTATATAATATATTACTATGGCGTAGTAGATTTTCAGGAGGGCACAATAATGGAAGTATTGAAGGTATCATCAAAATCAGCACCAAATTCAGTAGCAGGTGCTATAGCGGGCGTAGTGAGAGACTACGGTTGTGTGGAGGTTCAGGCAGTAGGAGCAGGCGCAACAAATCAGGCGCTGAAGTCCGTAGCGGTCGCAAGGGGATATCTTGCACCAATGGGAATTGATCTGGTCTGCATACCTGCGTTTACCAGCATTGAGATCGAGGGGATTGAGAGAACGGCTATGAAGCTGATAGTCGAAATAAGATAATTATGTAAGGAAGTGTAAGAGACAATGATAAACGGTTCTTACTACAAAAATGCGTTAATATCCGGTGCAAACAATATCTTAAGGCAAAAGGAAGAGATCAATTCGCTGAACATATTCCCTGTGCCTGACGGAGATACGGGAACAAATATGTCCATGACAATAGAAGCGGCTACAAAGGCTCTTGCCGAGAGCACCGCAACGAGAATAGATGAGGTGGCGTCTGAGGCTGCTTCTGCCATGCTGAAGTCCGCAAGAGGAAACTCGGGCGTAATTCTTTCCCTTCTGTTCAGAGGCATTGCAAACGGGCTGAAGGGCAAGGAGGAAATAGACGGCAAGGAGCTGGCAGCAGCTCTCAAGCTCGGTGTGGACACCGCCTATAAGGCTGTTATGAACCCGATAGAGGGCACGATACTTACGGTAGCAAGAATGTCATATGAGGCAGGCAAGCTGGCTTCCGATGTGGAATCAGATGTGGTCATAGTTTTCGGCTCAGTTGTCTCTGCGGCGAACGATGCTCTTAACAAGACACCGGATATGCTTCCCGTGCTTAAGAAGGCGGGGGTAGTAGACGCAGGCGGAAAGGGTCTTTGCGTTATATTTGAGGGCATGCTGTCTCTTCTGCGCGACGGTGTTATGATAACAAACGATGCGCCTGCAGCGTCAATGACCGCCGAAAAGGAGGACAGCGCAGCAGAGTTTTTCAGAAACGCAGCAGCGGAATTTGACTCTGTGATAAACTTTACTTACTGCACGGAGTTTATTATAGGCAAGGACCCCGAAACAGCGAGAGATTCCTCAGAGCTCAGAGCCTTCCTCGAGAAAATGGGCGATTGCGTTGTTGTTGCAGACGATGACGATATCATAAAGGTGCATGTTCACACAGAGAATCCCGGCAAGGCTTTGGAGGAGGCGCTCACCTACGGTCAGCTCCTTACAGTAAAGATCGAGAATATGAAGGAGCAGCATAGAAAGGCTGCCGAAAAATATGAAAAGGAAAAGGCAAGGCTTGAGGCAGAGGAAAAGAAGCGTGAAAAGCTCAAGCCCGTTGATCCCATAGAGGACGCAGGCTTTATTGCAGTTGCTGCAGGAAAGGGGCTTGAAGAGGTATTCAAGGATCTCGGCTGCGCTCATGTTGTAAGCGGAGGCCAGAGCATGAACCCCAGCACCGAGGATATCTATCAGGCGGTAATGGCTACGCCTGCAAAGACAGTTTTTGTTCTGCCTAACAACAAGAATATCATTCTTGCGGCTGAACAGGTAGTTCCGCTTGTTACCGACAGAAAGGTCGTTATCATTCCCACAAAAACAGTTCCTCAGGGACTTGTTGCAATGCTTTCTTATTCTCCTGATGCTACAATCGAGCTCAACAGCGAGTTTATGCTTTCGGCAGCAAAGAATGTATCAACAGGAAAGGTCACCTACGCCGCAAGAAATTCGGAATTTGGCGGCACTAAGATAAAGGAAGGTGATATCATCGCCCTCAACAACGGCAAGCTTACCTTAAAGGAGAAGGATCCTGTTAAGGCGGTCATCAAGCTTGCCAAGGAAATGGCCGGCAGAGAAACCTCATATATCTCCGTTATTTACGGTGAGGATATCAGCGAAGCTCAGGCTAATGCGGCGTTTGAGGGAATCAAAGCCAAGCTCGGCAGCGATATCGAGGTCACGCTTATAGACGGTGGGCAGCCTATCTATTACTTTATGCTCTCGGTAGAGTGATGATAAAGAACCAAACACAGACCGATCTCTCCGATATCCTGTCGGAAGGGATCGGTCTTATTTATTAGGCAAATGCGGAAAAGAAAGGAGCAGTGATATGGCTTCATTGTTTATGACATCGGTTACGGTGCTTCCGGGTATAGGAAGCAGAAAGGCGGAGCAGCTTGAAAAGCTTGGAGTGACCACAGTCGGAGAGCTGCTCAGGCTTTATCCGAGGACATATGAGGACTGGAGCAAGCCCGTTATGCTTGCCTGTGCTGAGGAAGGGTCTGTGTGCTGTGTCAGGGCAAGGATCGTTTCCTGCTCCAAGCCTGCCTTTATAAGAAAAAATATGACGCTGTACAGATTTACAGCCACGGACGGAGAAGATTATGTGACGCTGTCTTTTTTTAATACCTTATTTGTGTATGAGCAGCTTAAAAAAGGCGGAGAATTTCTTTTTTACGGGCAGATCAAAAAAAGCGACAGGGGATATGAGATGAGCAGCCCGAAGCTTCTCTCCTCAATATCACCACATATCCGCCCTGTATATCAGCAGACAAATACCCTAAAAAGCTCACATATCGAGAGGGCTATGGAGCACGCTGTCGGAATGCTGCCGGAAAAGGTCAACGATACTATTCCACCCGCTATAAGAGAAAAATACGGCTTATGCGATATGAAATATGCAATTAAGAATATACATTTTCCCGAGAACGCTGAAGCTCTTGAGATCGCCCGCAAGCGTCTTGTATTTGAGGAGCTGATGATACTTGAAATAGGTGTTTGTCTGAAGGGCAGCGAAAGGCTTACAAAAAAGCCTGTCCATATCGGGAAGGACTATACAGGGGAATACCTTTCCCTGCTACCGTATAAGCTTACGGGGGCGCAGAACAAAGTTATCAGCGAATGCATAAACGATATGCTGAATGCGCCTCACCCGATGAACAGACTGATACAAGGAGATGTTGGCAGCGGCAAAACTGCCGTCGCTGCTGCTGTGTGCTATTCCGCTGCTAAAAACTCCCTGCAATGTGCTTTTATGGTGCCGACAGAGATACTTGCCGAACAGCATTTCGAGAATCTTAAAATGATATTTGAGGGTACCGATATACGGCTTGCGCTTTTGACAGGTTCAACAAAGCCTTCGGCAAAGGAGACGATATACCGGCAGCTCAACAACGGAGAGATAGATATAGTGATCGGAACTCATGCTCTTATTTCAGAGGGAGTGAGCTTTAAGAGGCTGGGGCTTGTTGTGACTGACGAGCAGCACCGCTTTGGTGTAGGACAGAGAGCCGCGCTCACCTCAAAGGGCGAAGCACCTCATGTGATAGTGATGTCCGCAACGCCTATCCCGAGGACGCTCGCTTTGATGCTGTTCGGCGATCTGGAGCTTTCAGTGATTGATGAGCTTCCGCCGGGCAGGCAAAAAGTGAATACCTATTGTGTGGACAGTACCCTGAGGGAACGTATCTACGGTTTCATGAAGAAGCATATTGACGAGGGCAGACAGTGTTATATTATCTGCCCGCTTGTGGAGCAGAACGAAACAGAGATGAACTCTGCACTGGACTATGCGGAATCCCTGAAGGATACCGTTCTCGGCGGCTGCAGGATATGTGTTCTGCACGGAAGGATGAGTGCTTCCGAGAAGGAACGGGTAATGGAGCTTTTTGCAGGAGGCAGGGCTGATATTCTTGTATCAACAACTGTTGTTGAGGTCGGAGTGAATGTTCCGAACGCAGTGATAATGCTTATCGAGAATGCCGAGAGATTCGGGCTTTCACAGCTTCACCAGCTCAGAGGCAGGGTGGGCAGAGGAACGGCGCAGTCCTATTGCATATTGGTTACGGACAATACCTCGCCGTTAACGAGGGAAAGGCTCGAAATAATGTGCCGCACTAACAACGGCTTTGTCATTGCAGACGAAGACCTGAGACTGAGAGGACCGGGTGATTTCTTCGGGTCGAGGCAGCATGGTCTGCCTGAGTTCAGGCTTGTAAGAACCTCGGATATGGTCAATATAGAAGCGGCAAGGGAGGCGGCAAGAAGCATTCTCTCCGCTGACCCGATGCTTTCCGAAAAGGAAAACGCCCCCTTGCTTTTTGAAGTAAGAAGGCTTTTTCCACTTGCTGCAAATTGATATCAGAAACCCAAAAGCAGAAAACAGGTGCGGCAGCCATGAACGGAGCCGCGCCTGTTTTTTCTGCAAATGAAATCTTAATCCGCCGCATATCTTCAGAAAGCTTATGAGCAACGGTGTGTCCTGTTAGGTTAAGAGCAGCAGGAGCAAGGGGACTTTTTATCAGCAGGACTGTTCGACGGGAAAAATTCGTTTGTCGGAAATTCTATACTGCTGAACAGCTCGCACGGATCCTCTGAGCTTGATACACATTCCTTATGAGGAATACAGAAATCGTAAGCGGGTATTAACATCTGAACGCTTCTTTCAAGCTGAACGATAGTGAACAGACCAATGGACACAAGCACCTGCTTGTCGCTTTCGCCCGAGAATTCCCCTCCGTACCTTCTCATGATACTCTCCGGTATCCTGTACTGAGGCATGCAGGGGCAGCTATGCTTATCTGCAAGCTTGGCGCAAAGCGGGATAGGCTCTGCTACCTGTACCGTGGCCTTGGGACAGTTTTTTGAGGGGGGATTGATACCGTCGGAAGCGTCAGTGCCGCAGTCCGAGCTGAATATCTTAACGCTGCCGTCACTGCCGAAGAGGACAGCTCTTTTTGAGAACACCGAAAGACCCTTTACCGGCATGGGCAGGGCGTTGGGCGCCATAAAGACATCGAGGCAGACATCAAAGTAGAAGGTTATATCGACTGCATAAAAGCCCTTGTTAAAGGGGATCGGCTGCAGGGAGACAGCCACGCTGCATACATCTACATCATTTACTCTGACAGACGCTGCCTTGTCTATCATGCACTGACCCGCCTTGGTAAGCAGGACAGGCAGATCCTCAAGGCAGTCCTTATCAGAGCACGAGTCATAGATCCTTGATGCGCTTATGCAAACGGCCTCTTTTATCTTATCGCTCGGAGCGCAGCCTTCGCAGCCGTTACAGATCATATTTTCTGACATTGCTTTTCCTCCTTTACTGCGTATACCATATAATATGCATAAAAAGGAGATAGGTGATATTATCGGATAGATAATTGATGCAGTGAAGGAGACGGAGTTGTCATATCGCCGAAAAAAGGCACGGCAGCCATAAACGGATGCCGTGCCTGGGTTAGTATATGCATTTAGTCTGAAACAGCTTATGCACAGGTCATTGGTTTGCGCCGCAGCACTTTTTATACTTTTTGCCGCTGCCGCAGGGACAGGGATCGTTCCTGCCGATTTTTTTTGCCTTTGACTTCCTTACGGTCTTGCCGCCTGTTGTGCCGTCGCCGTCAAGGTTAGTCATCGTCGGCTTTGCCACCTGTTCTCTGTGCATGAATTTCTCTGCTGCCTTCTGTACATCGTCCTCGGAATACTTGTTTTTGTCGCTGTCTTCATCTTCGGAGGTGTCGGAGTCCGCAGCCTCTTCCTCGGTATAAGGCTCGCTGCTGTCTGAGATATCATTCTTTTCCAGATCAAGAGAAACGCTGAACTCGCCGTTTTCGTCTTCTTCATCGGCTGTTACAAGCGGAACTGCTTCAAGCTCGCTCTGAGCCTCTTCCGCAGCCTTCTGAGCCTGCAGAGCTGCTAAGGCTGCCGCCCTTGCTCTTCCGCCGGCTGCTCTCTTTATAGCCATCTGTCTCATTTCGTCCTGCTGCTTCAATCTCTCGCTGACACGCTTAGGAATGACCAGGAGCATTTTTATAGTATCCTCACGGATGCACTTTATCATGTCGTCGAACATATCAAAGCCTTCGATCCTGTACTCGACAACAGGATCATGCTGACCGTAGGAACGCAGACGGATACCTCTTTTAAGCTCGTCCATTGCATCAATATGCTCCATCCAGTAGCTGTCTACGTTCTTGAGCAGATATACTCTTTCGAGCTCACGCATGGTTTCCTCAGGAATAAGCTTTTCGTTTTCTTCATATTCCTTTGTTGCCTTTTCGGTGAGCATTTCTATGATGTAGTCTTTTTCAAGGTTATCGAGCTCGTCCTTGTCATATACAAGAGTTTCATTGTCGTCATCGGGAATGAGCCAGCCCTTCAGTGACTCCTTTAGACCTGCAAGGTTCCATTCGTCCTTTTCCTCAAAGGGCAGATATTCGGCTACCTTTGCAGATATAGTATCGGGGATCATTTTCAGTATGGTTTCTCTGAGGTTTTCGCCGTCAAGCACCTGATCGCGCTGTGTGTAGATGATCTCACGCTGACGGTTCATTACATCGTCGAAGTCAAGCACGCTCTTACGAATGCTGAAGTTTCTTGCCTCTACCTTTGCCTGGGCGCTTTCTATAGTATGCGAAAGCAGCTTGCTTTCAAGCGGAGTGTCCTCCTCGCCGGGCATCCTGTTCATGATGTTTGAGATCCTGTCGCCTGCAAACAGCCTGAGCAGATTATCCTCTGCAGAAAGATAGAAACGGCTTGCTCCGGGATCTCCCTGTCTGCCTGAACGTCCTCTGAGCTGGTTGTCGATTCGTCTCGACTCATGACGCTCGGTTCCCATTACGAAAAGACCGCCTGCTTCTCTTACCTTTTCGGCCTCTGCCTCGGTCTCCTTGTTATATTTTTCAAGCAGCTCTCTGTATTTGGCTCTTGCGCTGATGATCTCTTCATCTGATGTCTCTGCATAGCCTGTAGCTTCCTCTATAAGCTCATCCGAATAGCCAAGACGTCGCATTTCGGCCTTGGCAAGAAATTCATCATTGCCGCCGAGCTTGATATCAGTGCCTCGGCCTGCCATGTTGGTTGCGATAGTAACAGCGCCGAGCTTGCCAGCCTGAGCGATGATCTCGGCCTCTTTTGCGTGCTGCTTTGCATTGAGGACGTTATGCTTGATACCCTTTTTGCGAAGAAGATTGCTCAGCTCCTCAGACTTGTCTATAGATACTGTACCGACAAGCACGGGCTGACCGTTTTCGTTAGCATAGATGATATCGTTGATAAGAGCTGTAAACTTGCCCTGCTCTGTCTTGAAAATTGCATCGGGGAAGTCTGTCCTCTGAACCGGCTTGTTTGTCGGTATCTCTATAACGTCAAGATGATAGATCTCGGAGAATTCGGTCTCCTCTGTCATGGCGGTACCTGTCATGCCCGAGAGCTTTCTGTAAAGACGGAAAAAATTCTGGAAGGTAATGGTAGCGAGGGTCTTGCTCTCTCTTTGAACGCTTACGCCCTCCTTTGCCTCAATAGCCTGATGCAGACCCTCGTTATAGCGTCTGCCGTACATAAGACGTCCCGTAAACTCGTCAACGATGATGACCTCGTCCTTCTCGTTTACGACATACTCAATATCCCTTCTCATAACTCCTCTTGCCTTGATAGCCTGATTGATATGATGTGAGACAGTCATATTCTCGGGGTCGGAGAGGTTTTCTATGCCGAAGAATTTTTCGGCTTTCTTGACGCCGACAGGTGTGAGAGTAGCTGTTTTGGCTTTTTCGTCAACTATATAGTCGATACCCTCGTCAATATACTCCTGATCGTTATCAACCTTGTTATCAGACTCGGTTATCTTCTTGTATTTCATTGTCTTTGCAAGGTCATCGGCTCTTTCATAGAGGTCAGTGGATTTGTCGCCCTGTCCCGAAATGATGAGCGGCGTTCTTGCCTCATCAATGAGGATAGAGTCCACCTCATCGACAATGGCAAAGGAGTGGCCTCTCTGAACCTTGTTCTCCTTATAAACGACCATGTTGTCACGCAGGTAGTCAAAGCCGAGCTCATTGTTTGTACCGTAGGTGATATCGGCGTTGTATGCCTCCTTGCGCTCATCGTTAGTGCAGTCATGCTGGATTATGCCGACAGTAAGGCCAAGAAAGCGATATATCTTGCCCATCCATTCGGCGTCACGCTTTGCGAGGTATTCGTTGACGGTAACAACGTGAACTCCGTCTCCTGCAAGAGCGTTCAGATAAGCGGGAAGGGTCGCCACAAGGGTCTTACCTTCACCTGTTTTCATTTCGCTTATCCTGCCTCTGTGAAGAATGATGCCGCCAATGATCTGCACGGGGAAGTGCTTCATTCCGAGAACACGCCACGATGCCTCACGGCAGACTGCGAATGCCTCAGGAAGTATTTCGTCAAGTATGGCATCCTTGCGTTCCTTTGTGATGCCCTCTTCGGCAAACATTGCCTTAAAGCGTTCTGTCTCTTTTCTCAGCTCATCATCGGAAAAGCTTTGATACTTTTCCTCAAGCGAGAGAACTTTATCAACTAAGGGTTGTATTTTTTTAAGCTCTTTACGGCTGTTTCTGCCGTTAAACCATGTTTTGAAGCCCATTGTAAGTCACCTCATACGTCTTTCTATAGGAATACCATTTTATTATAGCATACTTTATGCGGTAAATCAACAAAAAATAGCAGAATAATTCAAATGGCATAATGTATTCATATCTTTTATATCTATCGGAATTCTTTGCATAAACCGCGGGGCTGTCACAAAACCCTGCGTTCTGTGACAGCCCCGTTTCCCTTTGGAATAATCATTATTCGACTTCTATCGTAATATCCTTTACTGCGATATTGCCGGCAGCGTCTCTGACCTTGGTGCGAAGACTGTAGGTGCCGGCTCCGGCAGGCTTGAATTCAGCCACAGTTGTTGCGTCAAAAGCCTTCAGCGTTCTGTAATAAGTGTCTGTGGAGTTTTTATAATAGAATGCATATTCGTAAGAACCGACGCCTCCCGATGCGGAGCCTGTTATCGTCACGCTGCCGCCGGGATGGACTGTTGATGACGATACTCCTGTATTGTTTGTGAGATCACTTTTTACTTTGACAGTCAGATCCTTTGTAACGAGCATTCCTGTCTTATCCTTTACCTTGGTGCGGATATTATAGGTTCCGGTTTTCTCAGGTCTGAAATCCGCCGAAGAGGTCTCATTAAGTGCCTTAAGGGTCTTATAATATGTCTCATCAGACAGCTTGTAATAGAATACATAGCGGTATGGGCTTTTTCCTCCCGAGGCAGCTCCGGTTATCGTCACGCTTTCGCCGAGTATGATAGAATCTGATGACAACTCGGAGTTATTTATTAGCTCACTGAAAACCCTCACGGTAAGATCCTTTACAGACATGGTGCCTGTCTTATCCTTTACCTTGGTGCGGATATTGTAGGTCCCTGTTTTCTCGGGGATGAAGTCTGCCGTATCAGTCTCATCAAGTGCTTTAAGCGTCTTATAATATGTCTCCGTAGACTTCTTGTAATAGAATACATAACTGTATGGGCTTGTGCCTCCTGTTGCAGAGCCGATGATCCTGACAGAGCCGCCAAGATCGACCATCGACGACGAAA
>ONFW01000212.1 GCA_900317215.1 uncultured Eubacteriales bacterium
ATTGCCGTAAAGGATACCCCCGGTCTTGCTGTCACTCCGGCTCTTTCAGATGAGCTGAGGACCCTCGGCATAAAGACCGACCTCAGAGGACAGCACGGACACGGTTATGCAGCTGTCATAAACGGCGGAAAGGTAATATTTGAAAAGCTTGGCGCCAAGGACACCCCGGTAGTTTATGACAATTCATTTGGTTCGAGCAGTGTATTTATCACAAGCCGCACCTATAACAGCGGAAACGAGGCTATCATTCAGATCAACGGCAAAAATCATTCCGTAAACAGCAGAGGTCTGAATATAGTTGTGTACAACAAGGCGGAGAAGAAGCTTGTGGATTCGGTATGCTTCGATACTCACGACGCCTCCTTTGCCTGCAAGCGCTGACCTTAAGGCCTGCTGCCCTTTTCCGTTATGCAGCAGGTTTGCCGCACATGAACAATGAATATCCGAAAAAGGCTGCACAGGTGCTTATCCTGTGCAGCATATTATTACACCGTTACTCATCAAGGAGGTTCTTAGCATGGACAAGGATACGTTCCTAAAGCATTATCAGAATATGAAAAGCACAATAGACAGGCTGCGCCGGGGCCGCACCATTGTTCTTCTGGGAGATTCGGAAACATACAGGGAATTTCTCGAAAGCGAATACGGCCTCAGCGACCCTATGATAATAACCACCGTAAAGAAAAAGGCCGGCGATCGTTTCACCCATATCATGGAGATAAAAAACATGAACGATCAGTATTTTATCGTTGCGCCTAAACAAAAGAAGACCCTTGAAATGCAGCTCAGGCTTTACAGCTACGGCTATGAGGATTTTGAGGACTGCTTTTTCTTCAATCATGATAAGATAACTATAGACGAAGGAGTCAAGGACTATACTGACGGCTACGGAAATCATATTCATGCGCCTTCCTGCAGGGTGGTGCTTGATGAATACGTCTGCATGGCTGATATCTCTGTTGATGAAAGCTGCACCTTCGGAGAGGAATCCTTCATTACAGTAAAAACAGTAGGCGGAGCAAGGGTGAATATAGAAAAAAAATGCACCTTTGAGGACAACGTGACCTTCTCGGTATTCGGGGACGGCTGCATTGATATAGGCAGCGGCACCACCTTTGTACGCAACACCGAGGTCACCGTGCTTGCGGGAATGAAGCTCGGGATAGGAAAG
This sequence comes from uncultured Eubacteriales bacterium, assembly GCA_900317215.1. Lineage (GTDB taxonomy): Bacteria > Bacillota > Clostridia > Oscillospirales > Acutalibacteraceae > UBA1213. The sequence goes on from ONFW01000212.1 coordinate 1,172, forward strand.
GATTGTCTGTTCTCCTGCGAGATCAAGCTTTACTGCGGCGACGGTCACGCAATATTTGATGTTACCGAAAGAAAACGCATCAATACTCAGGACAAGAACAACCCAAAGAATATAATCTCTATTGCCGACCATGTGTGGGTAGGCATGAGATCTATAATCCTCAACAAAACAGTCATCGGGCAGTCGTCCGTAGTAGGCGCCGGCTCTGTTGTAAAGGGCATTTTCCCGAATAACTGTATCCTTGCCGGAAATCCCGCAAGGATAATCAGAAAAAACACAACCTGGTCAGCAAACTCTCTAAGAAACGATATGGCTCATATCCCGGAGGAGTATATTGACCTGACCTCGGAGGAATAACGCTCTTCGCCGGTTCACTTTCTTGTGAGCCGGCGAACGTCGTTTCATCATTTTATCCTGCATTTTATTGCACCCTGAGCTGTACTGTGATATAATTATAAGGAAATGAATATCCATATCCTATCATTGAAAAGGAGCTTTGACATGAGCGAAAGCATTTTGGACAGCTACAGATACTCAGCGGAGATCATTAACAAATACATCAACGGCAGGACCTTGATCTTTTACGGAGATAATACAGATTACAGGGAGTTGATAAGAGAGGAATTCGGCATGGAGAGCAGTTTCTCGCTCACAAGCATAGAAAAAAAGGCTGACTCAAGCAGGGTCTTTATCAATTCCCTCAAGGGCAGAGCAGATGAGTTTTACATCGTCATTCCGAAGGAGCTTCCCTCTGCTGCACTGCACAAGACCTTCAGAGGTCTTGGGTTCCGTGAATTCAAGGATTATCTTTTTGTAAAAAGAAATAAAACAACAATAGCTCCCGGTTCTCCGGACTACAGGGACGAGTACGGTAATTTCGTGCATGCAGGCGGCTGCACCGTAAGCCTCGGACAGTATGTCCGCAATTCCTTTGTCAAGGTCGATGACAGCTTCAAGGGTGAGTTCAAGATCAGGCTTTTCGGGAACGGCTGTGCTCATGTTGAAATAGGCGCAGGCTGCAAGTCGAGCGGTATGAGCAGGGCTTTTATCCATGACAACGGCGTTCTCAGAATAGGAAACGGCGTCAGCATCGGAGATAATACGAAAATATCCATTATGGAGAACAACAGGGTGAACATTGGCAACGACTGTATGTTTTCTTATGATATCCTGCTTTTCTGCGGAGACGGTCATGCTATTTTTGATATGGAAACGGGTCAGCGGACAAATCTTTATCTTGA
>ONFW01000160.1 GCA_900317215.1 uncultured Eubacteriales bacterium
CCCTTCAGGGTCACCGTGCCTGATCTATTTTCCTCTGTTTTAATTCAGAACAAGTGCTGTTATTATTTCTTCTTGTTCTTTTTATCAGCGTTCCTGTCTTCATCAAAATCATCGCCGTAATCAAGCTTGTCGATCTCATCGAGCTCAGGGTCACTGAATTCGGTATGCTCCTCATTCTTTTTATTGTCAGTCTTCTTTTCGGTCACGTCTTTTTCAGATAGTCTGACAGCTTTATTGTTCTTCTTGTTATCCCTGACCGTAACAGAAGGGATGACCCCCTCCGCCTCCATTTCCTTGACGGTCTTTTTGAGCCTCTTGGACAACACCAGTACCGAAAAAGCGTCCCATACGCCGCTGATAATAAGCGCACAGCCTGCTATTATCGTAACCATGGACGCAAGCCCCGCCTCGCTGTCTACCCAGCCCGGTTTTATCAAAGCGATTACACCCAATGCGGTCAATACAGCAGCAGCAAAAAAGTGCAGCCACCACTTATATATTCCCACCTTGAAATAGTTTATCGCGTTCTGCAGCTTGAATACCGCAGCAATAAACACCGCAAGCACAAGAACAGAATTCAGTATGTTGGAGAATCTGTTGGGGTCAGCAATAAAAAATATACCAAAGCCGATCATTGCTGCGCCCACAACAAGTGCGTTAGAACCGAAAGCCTCATCCTTTTTCAGTCTGAGAAAGGTAATGCAATGCAGAACGCCCCAGATACAAAGCACACAGCCGAGTATCTGTCCGATAAATTCGTTGAATTTTCCGGGTATAATGACCATAACCAGCCCAAGAACGATCATTGCAAGATTGATAATGAAGATTTCAGTCTTTATCTCATGATATTTGTTTCTCAGCATATCGTAGGCACTGATCTCCCCGGCTGTTTCCTTCTGTTTTTTTGACATAGCCTTAGCCTCCCTTTGGATATTATCATTACTGAAATTATACCATTTTATTCCGTTTTTGTATATAGATTTAGCCAGACAATATTCCACAAAATAATCCTCCGTTTTTATACGGCGCAAAAATCAGGACTGCCCCGCTATCCTTGCGTGGCAGTCCTTTTGCTGCGTAATTATCACATATTATCAAGCATGTCAAGAAGCTCGTCTACTCCGTCTCCGCCCTTACCGGTGTTTTCTTTACCGTCCTTATCTTCGCCGGAGTCTTCGGCCTTTTTTTCTTCCTGAACATTCACATCAGAATCATCGTTACCGGCCTTTTCATCCACAAGCTCCTCGGGCTTTTCACCAGAGCTGCTCTTTCCGTCTTCTGCGGGCTTTTCAGCCTCTCCGGAGTTCTCGTCCTCGTCAAGAGTAAGGCTGAGCTCTTCTTCGATCGGATCAGGCTCCGACTTTGACGCAATACTGCGTGTCGAGGCTGAAAGTATCTCTGCAAGGAAGAAAAACGCGTAAAAGGCAAAGGCAAGATCACCGCAGATCGTCATTATATTCGTTATAGTAGGTTCAACGATCTGAGTATCGATATTCGTGACCGTTTGTCCGCCCATTGACATCTTGATGAACAGGTCAGCAGATACGATAAGGCTGAGCATGATAAATACCGTTCCGTATACCGAAGCCCTGCGTATAGCAAGCTTATTGTTGATGCCTGCAAAGAACATCGACTGATAAAACAGGAACATAATGAGGAAGCCTACCTCAATGATGTCAAACAGTTCAACAGCCTTGAGCGACTTCTGAGTATAGTCGACAAACACAGAGATAAAGCGCAGGCAGCACCACACAGGCACAATAAGCGCAACAACGGGAGCCTTTTTCATGCCGTTGCTTCCTGTAAACGAAACACACGCCTCATAGAGAAGGACAAATCCCGCCGCTATAGCGAAGATGTTTTCCGCAAGATTTACCTCCTTGAGCGTGATGAGCTTGACCACGCCTGTGCCGATGAGAGCAACTGAAGCAATAAACCCAAAAACACCGCAGATATAATTCTTGCCTGGCTCAGCGGAAAAATTCTTTTTTCTGTCACTGAGGCTGAGGATATAACCGATGATGAACAAAAGTATGAAGCAGACCGCGACAGTGATATTACATACATCAGAGTTAAAAATAAAGCCGTCTCCGTAAACATTGAAGATAGTATCGCAAAGCTTTATGACTGCGCCTATCACAGTGAGCGCAATGGCAGGGAACAAGAGCCTTCTCAGGTTCATTTTGACCACTCCTTTTTATAGTTTTATCTTTCTTTTATAGGCGTATATTTCTTTGAGCTGACCATTGCTCTGTAGGCAGGTCTTATTATCCTGCCGCCGTAGGTAACCTCTTCTATTCTGTGGGCGCACCAGCCAGCTATTCTTGAAATTGCGAACAGGGGCGTGAACAGCTCGCTCGGAATTCCGAGCATATCATAGACAAAGCCCGAATAGAAATCAACATTTGCACAGATGACCTTATTGCTTTTCTTGACCTCAGCCATGACCCTTGGCGTGATCCTCTCGACCGTTTTGTACAGCTCATATTCCTTAGTCATATCCTTTTCGAGCGCAAGCTTTTCGGCCGTCTCCTTGAGCATCACCGCTCTGGGATCGGAGTAGGTATAGATAGCATGGCCGAAGCCGTAGATAAGTCCGCTTCCGTCACCCTTTTCCTTTCTGACTATAGCAGCAAGGTGGTCATATATCTGCTCATCATCCTCCCAATCCTTAACATCATTTTTCAGCTCCTGCATCATCCTTCTCACACGGAGATTCGCTCCTCCGTGACGGGGACCCTTAAGCGCTCCGATAGCCGCCGAAACGGTAGCATATGTATCCGTTCCGGAGGAAGAAAGCACTCTTGCCGCAAAGGTGGAGTTATTTCCTCCGCCGTGTTCCGCATGGAGTATCATGCAAAGATCAAGCAGCTTTGCCTCGGTGTCTGTAAAGTGCATATCCGGCCTCAGCGCACGGAGTATAGATTCGCTCGTTGAGAGCCTCAGATCAACCGGGTGAAAGAACATACTGCCCTTATCAAAGACTCTGACCTTTACCTGATATGCATAGGTCATGATCGTCGGCAGACAGGCAATAAGTGTTATAGACTGTCTCATTATATTTTCAAGCGAGGTATCGTCGGGATCGTCATCAAAGGAATACAGAGCAAGGACGGATCTTCCAAGCTTGTTCATAATATCCTTTGAGGGAGATTTCATTATCATATCCTCGACAAAGCCGTCGGGAAGCTCACGCAATCTGCCAAGGGTATCCTTGAACCTTTCAAGCTGTTTTTCTGTCGGCAAAGAGCCGAAAAGAAGAAGCCATGATACCTCCTCATAACCAAAGCGGTTCTCCTTTATGCACGCATTTATGATATCACGGACATTTACTCCTCTGTAGGTCAGCTTGCCTTCGTCAGGCACCCTCACACCGTCGTCCATCATGAAGCCGTGGACGTTGCAGATATTTGTAAGACCAGCCATAACTCCGGTCCCGTCAGGATTACGAAGTCCTCTTTTTACTCCGTAGGTCTGATAATCCCCGGGATTGAATCCGTTGTATCGGCGGTATTCATCGCAGAGATATTTCAGATGCTCATTCAATTTCTCTGTATCCTTCAACATTCCTTAATTCCTCATTTCATCTTCCATTGTTAATCAAATAAAAACTCATACTATATTTTACATCTATTTCCGATTTATGTCAACAATATGATTCATGTCAGACTCGTGTCAATCCGAAACAAAACAGACTGTATATTTTACTATATAATTTGTAATTATGATAAAATTCTTGACAAAAAGGTGAGGTTTAGTATAAAATATACGATAGGCGAGAAGATATTGAGCTTTTCGTTCTATCAGGTTTATACCTTATTTCCTGTTTTCATCTCAATGCTGCCGTTGGGATATGATATATTTATTATTTATTCTTTCTGTTAAAGATTACCGACTATTCTTTTAGTATTTGAGTGCAAGCTGCGGCTTATCCATAAGCTTTTTCCTGTGGATATGCCGTTTATACGGAGAATGAATCACCTGACTCATATTTCGTGATATCACCTGCATATTATAATGCCGCTTTTGGCAATAAAGGAGTTAATGATCAAATAAACAGTCTGAAAATGTATATCCGAATTATTATCCCCGGCACCTTGAGCTGATGTATAGATCTTTTATATGGTATAACAAAAATGATCAGAAATCAAATCAGGAGGTGTCAAAAAACAATGGAACCGTTCGTAGCGATCTTATTGATCGTCGGAGTATCGCTGGTGGTCGGAGCCGCAGCTTTCTTTATCGGCATTCAGGTTCGCAAAAAGGTCGGAGAGAGCAAAATAGGCTCTGCCGAGGAAGAAGCTAAAAGACTGATCGAAGAAGCACAGCGTGAAGCTGAGGCCACCAAAAAAGAAGCGGTAATAGCGGGCAAGGATGAAGCCCACAAGCTGCTGACTGATGCTGAGCATGAGATCTCGGACAGAAGAAAGGAGATCCAGCGTCAGGAACGAAGGATCCAGCAAAAAGAAGAATCCGTTGAGAAAAAGCTTGAAAACCTTGAAAAGAAGGACGAGACTGTAAACCAGAAGATCAAGGCCGCAGAACAGCGCCTGCAGGAGGCGGAAAAGCTAAAGCAGGGACAGCTTGACGTGCTCGAAAAAATATCCGGCTTTACTCAGGAGCAGGCAAAGGCTTATATTCTTGACAGTCTTGACGGTGAGCTTGCTCATGAAAAAGCAGTCAAGATCATGGAATACGAGCAGAAAACCAAGGAGCAGTGCGAAAAAGCCGCAAGAGAGATCATTTCACTTGCGATCCAGCGTGTCGCAGCAGACCATGTAAGCGAATCAACTGTATCTGTCGTTCCTCTGCCGAGTGATGAGATGAAAGGACGCATCATAGGACGTGAGGGCAGAAATATCAAGGCTATCGAAACTCTCACAGGAGTTGATCTCATAATCGATGATACGCCTGAGGCTATCACTCTTTCGTGCTTTGAGCCTGTAAAGAGAGAGATCGCTAAGCTTACCCTTGAAAAGCTTATCTCAGACGGCAGGATCCATCCCGCAAGGATAGAAGAAATGTATGAAAAAGCCCGCCGTGACGTTGACCACATGATAAGATCCGAGGGAGAGAGGGCTATCATAGAGGCCGGAATAAACGGCATACATCCTGAGCTTGTCAAGCTGCTGGGAAGGCTTCATTTCCGCACAAGCTATGGTCAGAATGTTCTAGACCATTCGCTTGAAGTCGCTTATCTTGCAGGCATCATGGCTTCTGAGCTTGGGCTTGAGCCTACAATGGCTCGCAGAGCTGGACTTCTTCACGATATAGGCAAGGCTCTCGATCACGAGATCGAAGGCTCGCATATAGAGATCGGTGTTGACGTTGCCCGCAAATACAAGGAGAGCGAAACTGTTATCCATGCTATCCACGCTCATCACGGCGATGTTGAGGCCAAGACCATAATTGCCTGTCTTGTTCAGGCTGCAGATGCAATATCTGCAGCAAGACCCGGAGCAAGGCGTGAGAATCTTGAGAACTACATCAAGAGACTTGAAAAGCTTGAGGAGGTCGCATCGTCCTTTGAAGGCGTTGAGCGCAGCTTTGCGATACAGGCCGGCAGAGAAATACGCATCATAGTCAAGCCCGAGGTCATCAAGGATGACGGAATGGTGCTTTTAGCCCGTGATATTTGCAAAAAGATCGAAGAGGAAGTCGAATATCCCGGTCAGATAAAGGTAAATATAATAAGAGAATCAAGGGCTATCGAATACGCCCGCTGAAAACCACGCATATATGGGCTGTTGCAAAAAACATGTTTTGCAGCAGCCCTTTAAGTTACGGCTCTTATGATCCTGTCCGATCCGCCTATTCATCAGCACGGAGCATCTGACAACCCCTTCTGACAAAAAGAGACTGCCGCACACCAGATGTGCCGCAGTCTCTTTTTTATTTGTAGTCAGGAATTGGCGATCACCGCACGCCATGCATTGCTGTGCCTGAACATCTCGAGCAGCTCACCGTCAATGCTCCCCTCCTTCGCCATATCGCCAAGTACATCGAAGGCTTTTTCCGGAGACATGGCCTTCTTATATGGTCGCTCACTTGAAGTCAGAGCCTCGAAGATATCAAGGATCGTAAGCAGTCTTACCTCCTTTGGGATCTCATTTGCCTTAAGATGATCGGGATAGCCCTTGCCGTTGAGCAATTCATGATGACACGACGCCCAGAACGGGATCATCTCATACGCCTCAGGAAATAGCACCTGAGACAGAATACTTTTTGTCGCAGTAACATGACTCTGCATTACTGCTCTTTCTTCATCGGTCAGCGTACCCTTTCGCACAGACAGAGCCGTTATCTCCTCTTTTGTAAACAAGGAGCTGACTCCTCCGACATCCTCATATTTCATTTTCGCAAGCTCTCCAACTCGTTCAAGCATTTCATCTGTAAGAAAGCCTGAAGTATTGATCTTCATTATGAGATCATATATTTCATCAAGCTGACTGTCGGTTATCCCATGCTGAGGACTTCTTCCCTCATAGGCCGCAATTTTATTTAACAGCTTGACCTTTATAAAGCGCTCTTTGATGATATCAGCTCTTCCGCCGAGCCTGTCAGCCTTATCCATAACCTTGAGCGGAACGACAAGTTTTCCGATATCATGCAGCCATACACTCATCAGAAAGGCGTGTCTCTGTGTATTATCAAGCTTCCAGTCTCCTCTCTGCCCCTCGGTGCTGTTCAAAAAAGCACTTGCCATCAGCACCATGTTCTGTGTGTGCTTGGCGTTATAGTGAGAGCGCGCTTCTATCGCAGTCGAAAGCGCCTGCACAAGAGAGTCAAGAAGTATCGTTATCTGCTCAGAGTATCTTATCTTAAGCTCAGCCAATTCAGTGATGTCTCCGAGCACCACGATTATTCCCGCTCTCTCCTCCCCGTCATAAAGGTAGGAACTGACAATATGTATCTGCTTTGTCACCTCTCCGTTATAATAAGGCACAAGGTTCTCGTGCTTCGACTGCGGATCATAGACCGCATCAAGCACTGCCTGATTGAAGCTGTCATTTTCCTCATACTCTATAAAAACATGACCGAATTTTTTGTTCAGCATAAGCTCTGCGCTCATGCTGAGTATTTTCTCCGCAGCAGGATTTATATACATAATAGTGCCATCCCGCCCGAGAGTCATTACACCCTCAGACATATTGTCAAGCACCTTCTGAAAAGCAAGCTCGTTGGTCTCCTTCATTTTTGTATCTCCTTTTCTGCGCTTTCCTCAAAGATACCACATTCTTATCCTCCTGTCAATCCTCCACCTTTTGTACTGTGTATCCTCCACCTTTTGTGCTGTGGCTATTGTGTTTTGTTCCGAAGTGTAATATAATAGCTTTGTATATTGATCTTTATAGATATTATACTAATACTGTTTATGAAACGGACAAGACTGTTTATGTTTAGATTATTGAGATTATTCAGATATCACAGACGGGTAATACTGTTTTTTTGCGATATGCTGCTGTGGAACCTCTCTTACTATCTTTCCTTCGGCATACACAAAAACAATTTCTCCCTCCACGGGGCGGAGCTTCCTTTCTTTACGGGACTTGCCGTAATGAACATCAGCTTTGCGGTCGTGTTTCTGCTTTTCAGGCTTTATGACAAGCTGTGGCGATATGCCGATACGGAGGACTTCTTCTATGCGGCAATAGCTTCGCTCACAGCAAATATCGTGTTTATGACCGGCATGATGATAACAGGTGCAGCTGCTCCCGCTCTTGCCATGAATTCAAAGATATTTGTCACAAACGCTCTTATGTCAACATTGTTCCTGATGCTTTTCAGGATAATATACCGTCTCAACAAAATACTTGAACGCAGAAATCTTGCAAGGAAGGCAAAAAAACGCCTAATGATCGTCGGTGCCGGTGAGGGAGCGCTTTCTGTACTCAGCGAGCTTTCCAAAACACCGGGCAACGAATATATTCCCGTGTGCATAGTTGATGACAATAAGGAAAAGCTTCACAGAAGGATAGCCGGAGTAAGAGTTGAAGGCACCACAAAAGAGATACCCGAGCTGTGTGAGAAGCTCGGTATCGAGGTCATTCTTTTCACTATCTCTCAGATCAGCGTTGCTGACAAAAAGAGGATACTTGATACCTGCGCGCAGACACACCTTGAGGTAAAGATAATACCAAATATCTACAACCTGATGACCTCGGGCGTGCCGATAACCTCCTCAATAAGACAGGTAGAGGTGGAGGATCTCTTAGGGCGTGAATCCGTCACCTTTGATACTGAGAAATACGGAAAATACGTCATAGGACAGACCGTACTCGTTACGGGCGGCGGAGGCTCCATAGGCTCCGAGCTTTGTCGTCAGATAGCCGCACTCGGTCCGAAGCATCTCATCATTCTCGATATTTACGAGAATAACGCCTACGATATTCAGCAGGAGCTTATCCGAAAGCACGGCTCCGACCTCTCGTTTGAGGTGCAGATAGCCTCTGTGCGTGACAAAAAAAAGCTTGAGCATATCTTCAGAACGCATAATATAGACGTTGTGTTCCATGCGGCGGCACACAAGCACGTTCCTCTTATGGAAACCAATCCCGAGGAGGCTGTCAAAAACAATGTTTTCGGAACTCTTAAGCTTGCAGAGGTCGCGGACAAGTACCATGTCAGGAACTTTGTGCAGATATCCACCGACAAGGCGGTAAATCCGACAAATGTTATGGGCGCCACAAAGCGTATCTGCGAAATGCTCATTCAGATGATGGGCAAAAAAAGCAAGACGAATTTTGTTGCCGTGCGTTTTGGAAACGTACTCGGCTCCAACGGCTCAGTCATACCGCTTTTCAAGGAACAGATACGTACCGGCGGTCCTGTTACTGTTACACATCCCGATATAATCCGCTACTTCATGACTATTCCGGAGGCAGTCTCCCTTGTGCTTACAGCAGGCAGCATCGCAAAGGGCGGAGAGATCTTTATTCTCGATATGGGCGAGCCCGTCAAGATAAAGGTGCTTGCAGAAAATCTGATAAGGCTCTCGGGCTATAAGCCTCACGAGGACATCAAGATAGAATATACCGGCCTGCGCCCGGGCGAAAAGCTTTATGAGGAGCTTCTGCTCAATGAAGAGGGCATAACCCATACAGACAACAAAAAGATATACATCGGCAAGCCTATAGCTTTTGACAACGAGGAGCTTTTGCATCATCTGAAATGGCTCTATTATGCTGCTCAGAGAAACGACAAGGATAATGTCGAGCGTCTTATAGCTGAGATAGTACCTACCTTCAAACACGCCACAAATGAGGATGCAGAGCTGCCTCCTATTGAAGACGAGGAATAGAATAACGGGTCAGCGCAAAATTCATTGGCGCCGACCCGTTTTCTTTTCATATATATTAAATTATGCTCCGTCCTTTTTTACGACAGTTACGATAAAGCCGCTGTAGTTATCCCCAGACACCTCATAACCGAAGCCCTTGGGGATCGGTATTTTTGTTGAGCCGCTATCATCTGCTCTGACATAGTAGATATAACGAAGCACGCTTCCGCCCGAAAGCTTCAGCGGTTTTTTTACGCTTGTTTCGTGAAGCATTTCAATAAACTCCTCAAGCGTCAAACCCTTACTGCTCATATATCTTGCCGCTATCTTTCCGACATATCTGAAATGCCACGGCTCATAGGAATAACCCGTGATCTGCTCCTTGCCCTTCGGATATCTTATTATAAAGCCGTATTTGCTGCAGTTCTCGTTGATCCAAGAGTAAATATCGCTGCCTTCATATTTGATACCCCCTTCACCTGTTTCTATATTCAGGTTCAGGTCAAAGGCAAAGCCTGTCTGATGTTCACTGAATCCCGGCTGCGCTACAAGCAGCTCAGCTTTTTCCTCTCCGACCTGCTCAACCTCGTCTCTGTAAAGCTCTACCTGCGTGGAAAAGCTCCTGTAGCCGCATGCTATCATTATGTCTGTTTTGCCGTATATTGCACAGAAATCATCGAGCATCTCATTAAGATGACCGATCACTTCCTTATCCAGCGACACATTATAATCCGTGACAGCGTAGGAATCCGTTGAACCATCTGTCACAGGCACAACGTTTTCTCCGTCATAAACACACTTGCATTCCTTATCTACAAGAATGAGATGACCGCAGTGTATCCTGTCGTTGGAGATCGTTATACTTTTTGTCGTTCCCATAGGAGAGGTATTATCCTTCTGCTCTGCTCCCTCCTGTGAGACTTCCGACGCGCTGTTATGTGAAGCGACATCACACTGTGAGAGCTCATCGTCCGCATATGGCACATTTGTGATTTCGGCTGCAGCGTTATTCTCACCTGCATAATGCCCTCCGCTAAGAAATGCTGCAAGGTAAACTGCCGAAAAAAGCGCTGCAGAGACACACAGCATCACCACCATTATGACGAATTGATCTCTTCCTGAAAACGGCTTTTCAAAATCTATTATAAGAGTTTTCCTCCAATAATTCAGAAACCCCTTCTTTTTTGGCGGGATCTCATCATCATAAAGCATTTCTTTGATATATTCCTCTCCCCATACCTCGTCAGCATATCCTCTGTTCAGTTCTTCATAAAGCTCTTTATCCTTCTCATTATCATGATTATCCTGCATATTCATTCCTTTCCGCCAGGCGCTTGGCCTGATTTACCTGAGCTGCCTCTCATATATTTGTATTATAAGATCTGTAATAATATATTATAATATCACGCCGGAATAAAAAATCAAGTCAAAAAAGGAAATACAGCCGAATAATCTTTTCCCTTTTGAGAATAATTCGTCAACGGATCTGAGCCTTCGGCAAAAGCCCCCACATTTTCCAAGAGGACAAGGGAAACACCTCTTACAGAAAACGGCTGCCTTATTTCCGGCTATGCCGTATAAATAAAAGAAGCCGACATCAGCCGGCTTCTCATAAAAGCATTTTCTCAGGATATTAAAGCTGTGCGGTATCCTCAAATAAACCTGTTGTACTCGGAATCGTACTCAAAGCCCGCAGCGCCGAGCTTGCTCCTTATCAGTTTCTCATCTATACAGGCGCTTCTGCAAAGCTCGTCAAGCGAAGGATACTTGTCCCTAAGGAGGGTGTTGATGTAGGAATAGAGCATAATTGGATCCTCTGGCATACTCATGTTCATTCTCCTTTGTTATTTTTTTAGCGAACTTATCATAACACATTTTTTTCTTTTTTGCAAGCAGAAAATGCGTCTGTCAGAAAAAACATTTCCAAAAAAAATTGCCGGCTTTAACTCATTTCTTTGCTCTGAAATTCTTATTATTGGAAAAATAATCTTGAATCGGCAGAAATGATATGTTAAAATATAGAATACAGCCAAGGCGGCAAGCTAATTCCGGCTGTTAAAGGAGTAATAGTCATGTGCGGACTATGCGGATTTACAGGAAAGATCAAGGAAAGAGACAATGTTCTTGAAAAAATGACTCAGGTCATAACACACAGAGGTCCCGACAGTGTGGGCTACTATAAGGATGACGGTATCTCAATGGGCTTCCGCAGACTGAGCATTATTGATCTCGACCAGGGACACCAGCCGATCTATAATGAGGATAAGAGCCTTGTTCTGATGTTCAACGGGGAGATCTATAACTATAAGGAGCTTCGTGAGCAGCTTATCGCTCTGGGACATGATTTTTATACTAAAACCGACTCTGAGGTGCTGGTACATTCCTTTGAGGAATGGGGCGAAAAAATGCTCGATAAGCTCAGAGGAATGTTTGGCTTTGCAATATACAACAAAAAAGACGGTTCTGTTTTTATCGCAAGAGACTTCTTCGGAATAAAACCCATGCATTACGCCGTCATCGACGGACAGCTTGTTTACGGCTCAGAGATCAAGAGCATACTTGAATTTCCTCTGTACAAAAAGAAATTCAACGTCCGTGCTCTCGACAACTATCTGTCGTTCCAATACGTTGTTCCGCCCGAGACCTTCTTTGAGGGGATTTACTGCCTTCTCCCAGGTCACTACATGTGGTTCAGGGACGGAAAGATCAAAACGACAAGATATTTTGAGCCTACCTTTGAGCCTGACAAAAGCATGACCGAAAAGGAAGCCGCAGACAAGATAGAGGCAGCCTTTGAGAACTCTGTTAATGCTCATAAGATAAGCGATGTTGAAGTAGGCTGCTTTCTTTCAAGCGGTGTTGATTCGAGCTATGTTTCGACATACTTTGCGGATCAGAAGACCTTTACAGTCGGCTTCGATTTCGGTGAGAGATATAACGAGATAAGCTGGGCTGAAGGGCTTTCTAAGGAAATAGGCGTTGAACACCATACCCACCTTATAGGCTCAGAGGAATTCTGGAACGCAGTCCCCAGGGTGCAGTATCACATGGATCAGCCTCTTGCAGATCCCTCATGCATCGCTCTTTATTTCGTGTCAAAGCTTGCGAGCGAATATGTCAAGGTCGTTCTCTCCGGCGAGGGCGCAGATGAGCTGTTCGGCGGTTATACCGTATATAACGAGCCTCATGTTTTCAAGGGATATCAGCGTATCGTTCCAAAGAAGCTGCGCTACGCTCTTGCAAAAAGCGCAAAAAAATGGCCGCACATCAAGGGCAGGGGATACATCATCAGAGGCGCAAGAAAAACCGAGGACAAATTCATCGGCAATGCCTTCATGTATGATGATGAGGAAAAACGCAGCATACTTAAGGATCCCTCAATAGTTACACGCCCGCAGGAGCTCTGCAAAAAGTATTACGACCGTGTCAAGGGCTATGACGACGTTACAAAGATGCAGTATCTTGACATCAACCTCTGGATGCTCGGGGATATCCTTCTCAAGGCGGATCGCATGAGCATGGCTAATTCCCTTGAGCTTCGCGTACCCTTCCTTGACAAAAAGGTGTTTGAAGTTGCAAGAACTATCCCCACAAAACTCAGGATAGCTCACGGTACCACAAAATATGCTCTCAGACAGGCTGCACTCAGACATCTTCCCAAAGCTACGGCTCAAAAAAAGAAGCTCGGCTTTCCTGTGCCGACCCGTGTATGGCTAAAGGACAAGAAATACTACGACCGTGTACGGAAGATGTTCACCTCAGAGACGGCTGAAAAATTCTTTAATACCGACCTGATCGTTTCTTATCTTGATGACCATTTCAACGGCAAGGAGGATAACAGCCGCAAGGTCTGGACTATCTATGTCTTTCTGCTTTGGTACGGCATTTTCTTTGGAGACGAAAACCAAGTGCTTCGACCCGAGACATAAGCTTTTCAGCAGCAGATGTTTACTGAAAACGGACGACCGCAAAACTGCGGCTGTCCGTTTTTATATGCCTTCTCGCCCTTTTTGCCCTCTTATGGCGTCTTATCCCTGTTTATTGTTTCAATCGTGGCGGTGGTTTCTATTTTTCATTCATCCCTGTTCACAAACACGACTGTTTTTTCGTAGAACACAATAAATCCGTACAAAAGCTATTGACAAATCCCTCTCTGTATGATAATATTATTTACGCAGTCAGCTTTTGATTGCTCTCTTTTGGTCCGGTAGTTCAGCTGGTTAGAACGCTAGCCTGTCACGCTAGAGGTCGACGGTTCGATCCCGTTCCGGATCGCCACGGTGAACTCTCTCTTCGAGAGAGTTCATTTCTATGCTGGTATAGCTCAGTCGGCAGAGCGCATCCTTGGTAAGGATGAGGTCACCAGTTCGAATCTGGTTATCAGCTCCAGAAA
>ONFW01000074.1 GCA_900317215.1 uncultured Eubacteriales bacterium
ACATAGTGATTCTTGTAAGAGCCGCACAGTTATAGAACGCCTCCTCACCGATACCTCTCAGGGTGGAGGCCAGTGAAACACCGGTAAGTTGAGTCTTTTCGTTTTTAAAAGCACCATCAGCTATTGTTCTTATTCCGTAACTAACATATGCAGTTCCGGTATCAGAGCCTGTATTTATATAATAATATACATAACCATGCTTATCAGGAATATGATTTATAAAATACGTTGGTATCATCATACCTGTACTGAATCTGTTATCCGCAGCGGTTCCTGTCAGTGCGTAATAACCTACTCTGAGAATATTGGGACCGATATCGAGTGTAAGAAGATTGCTGCAGCGATAGAACGAGTATTCGCCAAGGGTGACTGCATCTGTAAGATCAACACTTGTGAGAGCGGAGCAGCCGTAAAATGCGTAGGGGCCGACTGTTACGATCTTTTCAAGATTTATCTCCTCAAGAGCAGTATTACCGTAGAAGGTATAGCCTCCTATCTCGGTGACCGTCTGCGGAAGGACAATTCCGCTGAGAGAATCAAAGCCATAAGCACATTCATCCACAATAGACGCGATCTTTACGACCTTGTATATCTTTTCAGAGCTTTCGTCCTCATGCTCGCCTGTAGAATTGTTGAGCAGCGTCCTCTTTCCCTTTACCTTTGAGGGTACGGTTAAGACGCCGATGTCTTTGTCTCCGAGATATCCGGTTATGGTAGCAGTTCCGGCATAGCTTACGCCGTTCTCATTAAACGGCTCCTCTGTCACCATGTAGGTGAAGGGTGCCTGTTCTGCTGAAACATGAACAGCAAAATAGTCCTTGTAGGTCTTTCCGCTTCGCAGATATCTGACCTCTATGGTCGCATCCATGTCGGTTCCCGGTGCAAAGTCCTCTATGCCCGGAAGCGAAAGCTTCTGGTTGCCGTTCCACAGCTCATAGCCGTTGTCCGGCAGCTTTTCGGTAGTGCCGTCATCATATATGACATAAACGTCAAGCAGCGAACGGTCAAGTGTGTTGCTTGTCATAAGCAGGCCGCCCCGCCATACGGCAGATATAGTGGTGACCTTTCTTGCACGCTTGAGCATATTGACCTCTGCAGAGGTATGCGAAGCCTTTGACTGAACACTCTTGTTATTAGTAAAGACAGCCTCACCCTTAAGAGCTGTAAGACTGATCTCAAAATCGACCGCACCGTTTGATACGACGCCGTTCTCAGTCAGAACGGTGATATCAGATATCTCATATCTTTGCACCTCGACCTCAGAGAGCTTGCAGGTTCCCACAGGAACATTGGAGAACACAGCCGTCATCTCAGCGTATTCTTCACCTGCCTCCAGATGTGAACTGATATACTCCTCAGAGAAGGTCAGGCTCTTATATGCGGAGTAGCGTTTCTGATACACACTGTCATAGCCCTCGAGCCTGAAAATAAAGGTCGGATTTCCGTGAGCAAACACAACGTCCGCGGTCTTTATCCGTTTTGTGACCTTTATCTCTCCCGAGGCAGGCTTATCCTCAGCCATAATCTCCTGTATCTTGCCTGCAGAGAGATAGTTCACCGAGAAACGCAGCTTCTCGTCCGAGATACCGTATCCCTCCGGTGCCTTATCCTCAAGAAGATAGTAGCTGCCCCAGGGGGTATCACCGATCTCCACAATACCGTCTGCTCCGGTCGTCAGTCCGCTTCTCACAAGCTCTCCGTTGCTTTTATAAAGCGAATATTCAGCATTTCCGAGCCGGATAGAATTATCGTAGATGTCTGTTTTTATCAGACGGACAATACCCTTCAAACGATTATCCTTAACATTGAATTTAATATAATTCTGTACATGGTTCCTGTCCACCGTAAAGTTGTGCTTTGTTGTGTCAAGCTCATAGCCTGTCGGAGCCTGCAGTTCCTTAAGATAATAGTCGCCCCACCAGATATCCTCTATCCTGAAGGTACCGTTATCTCCTGTTACATAGGTTATATCGGAGGGCTCGCCGTGGGGATCGACCCGAACGTCGTCCGCCTGTCTGAACAAGCCGTAAACAGCTCCTTTTACTACGCTGCCCTCGTCATCCTTCTTTTCCAGCCAGACTCTTCCCTGTTTGCGACTGTCATAGGCTGAGATCGTTTTCAGAACTATACCTGAGGGCAAGAAATCGTCCGCAGAGATGCTGAACGGTATCGGTTCAGTGTCTATATCATATCCTGTTGCAGGCGCTTTCTCTACGAAATAATAGCTTCCGAAGGAAAGCCCCTCAGCTGTTGCTTTTCCCTGAGCGTCAGTTATGAAGGTTCCGAGAGAAACATCCTCATCATTGAACAGCTCATAGACCGCTCCGCTCACAGGCGTTGATGACTGAGTCCCGTCCTCAAGAGTTTCATATTTTGTAAGCACTGCTGTAGCAGGTATCTGTGTATCGACCACCTCAAGCTGCAGGCTGCGACCGGAATCATTGGTCGCATTGATCTCAAAATCTATCCTTTTGGCGCTCTCCGGTATAGTAAAGCCCTTTGGCGCCTTTGTTTCTTCAAGATAGTATGAGCCCCACGGTATTCCCTCAATTACGAGCTCGCCGTCAGCGTTGGTGATATAAACAGTATCGTTATAATAGCTTCCGTCGGGAAGATGCAGCCTGAACTCAGCACCCTCCAGATACATGTTATGGTCACGGTCCGAGTATTTTATCAGCGAAACCGACGAGGGCTTTCTGATATTAGTGACCTCATAGGGGAATACCAGATCAACTGTATCTCCCTGGAGCACCACCTCCATACCCTCCTCGGGTATCTGATATCCTCTCGGAGCTGTTTTTTCAACAAGCATATATCTGCCGTATGGAATACCCTTTGCCTTTGCAAAGCCGTATCGATCCGTTCTTATGTTTGACCTCACAAGCTCACCGGTATTATAGTCATGAAGCTCAAATACAGCCCCAGCAAGAAGCTCGTTGCTTTGTGCATCACGCTTTGTAATGGTTATTGTTCCCTTGAAGGGAGTTATTTCAACTGCGACCTTCCTGGTGTATCTTCTATCAATATCTCCGTAAACGCCGTTAACACCAAGGGGTCTGTAATTGACCGCCGCACTGTTGACGGTCTTCATTTTACGTGGCATTGTCTCGGGATCATATTCCGGAGAGGTCATGTAGATATCAAAGTAAATATACTGACTCTCAGTAAGCGTTGCATCAAGAAAATCCACAGCAATCGTGCGGACTTTTGAAAGCTGCTCCTGAGTCCAGCCGGACAGATCATCAGGAAGAAGCTTCCATTTTGATGAATCCGTCAGATCAGGGGAAACTGTCATATCCTCATATTCCTCTGAATAATAGACAACCGGAGTTACGTGAAGGAAGTCTGCAGCCTTTTTCAGATCTATCCCCTTGAAGGTGCCCTTCCATTGTGTCAGCTCATCGTCCTCTATAGGATCGACAAACACCATTTTTCCTACGGTATCCTCACTGCCTCTGAACTTTATGCGGTAGGAATATACACTGTTGCCGTAGGTTTCCGGCACGCCGGTAAAGGTCTGCGTGTTCTCGTCATAATCCGGGATCACATAACCGTTTGACAAACCTGTACGAACAGAAAGCACATTTTCAAGCTGAGCATAAGCAGCAACGGTAAAGCTGTAGGTATCAGCCGAAACTGCAGCCGGCTCCTCGGTGTTTCCGTCGCCGTCGATATCAGACCAGATCCCTCCGTCGAGCCTCTGATTATCCTTGGAGTTCGTATACCATACGTCGTTCTGATCTATCAGAGTCAGGGCGGTGAGTACAAAGGTGTAGGACATTCCCTCGTTAGAGTAGGCATAACGCTGATGTATCTCATCAACGTCCGCATACATCGGTATGCCCGAGATAGTAAGAGTATAATCCTTTGTATTGTCCTCAGTATTAATTATCGGTCTGTCTCCAAGGTCAAAGCTGATCTCAAGATAAGTCCGCTCATTGCCTGCCTGACCTGTCTTGCTGAGAATACGCAGGGAAGCATGCTCCTTCAGAAAGCTCTCACTAAGATCAAGTCCTTCAATCGAGAGTTGCTCCATAAGAGCTTCGGAAGTATAATACATCGGCTGAATCCCGAGCTTTTCCGGAATGATAACATATACCTTAAAGGCGCTGAGCATATTTGTTTCTGCAAGAGAAAATGTATCAGTCACCTGACCGCTCAATAAATACTGGGTCGAAGTATATGAATCGCAGGTAAGCTCCACCTGCTCCTTTAATGTATTCGGCAGAACGATCACATCGATACAATCCGTCTCACGGTAAACCGGGTAACCGTAAAGCTGAGCATCCTCCTCACGATCGTATACACCGTTAAAGTCTTCAACACAGAAGTGTCCGCTCGTATCATATCGTTTAAGAAGAAGGAAGGTCCAGAAGATACCGTTATCCAACTGAATATCATTGCGGTCGGAATGATAAATGTAGCTTACATCAAGAGGGAAAGAGATAACACTCTCAGACAGATCCAATATCTTGAGGGTCACTCCGACAATATCAGCATCTTCAAATTTATAGGTTCGTGCGCTGTTGTCAACGACAACATTTTTATATAGCTCAAAATTCGCGCTTCCCGCTCTCCTGACATAGATCTCGGCATTGTATGATCTTGAGCCAAGCGAAAAGCCGTTGATATTTGAAAGGCTGTTGAGTGCAGGCGTTTTTATTTGAGTAAAATGATATTCATTATCCTCAAGCTGACGGTAGGTGTCAGAGACTGTGAGCACCTGTATCAGATCAAGACCAAGCTCAAAGGAATTGGTGTGGTTGACGTTGTACGAGAAGAACAGTCTTGAGGAATACTCACGGTTGCCGTTTATTATATTGCTTGAGTTAATGGCTCCGTATGCCTTGCAGTCTTCGCAGTGGTTCTCGGTAAAAGAGTTTTTGATACCATAATTCCGGATATAGGCACCGTATTGTCCGTCAGGATGATCAAACTCAAAATCCCTCGTATTGATCGTATACTCTCCCCTGACATATATCTCTTCTTCAGTCTCTTCATAGTATTTTCCGATACCCTCAAGGTATACGGTGACATTCTTGTTGAGATAAGTGTCATTGGGATATGCCACAATAAAACCAAGCTTCTCACGGGTATCTGTCTTTTGCCACAGACAGCAGGTCACCCCGTTTATAACTCTGGTCTCCTCTGTTTTCTGATATGATGAGGAAATACCTGTTCTGCCGCGCATATCACACAGGTTTGCTCCCACAGGTACCCACACATTCCATTTTGTATACAATGGATTCGTTGTTAATGCTCTTGCTCTTTCAGAAACATCGACCTTGAAATTGGAGTATCTTACAAAGCGATAATCACTATCTGTCTTTCCGGGGTCTATCAGCCCTTCCACACTCTCTGAGGAATAAAGCCTGGTAGCCGGCGAATAAGTAGAGGAATGAGGCTTGAGTGAATAGACATCCTTCACTCTGGTCTGAGAATAGGTGATCTCATTGCTCAGAGTGCTTTCACCCTTTGCCGTGATAAGCTCCGCCTGAAGGGTCTTTGAAAAATTGTGAAGTGAGTTTCCGGAGCTTATCTTCCAGACTATCTCGAACATACCATCAAATTCAGACTTTTCCATGACCTTATTGTTATTCAAAAAGCTGAACGTATTGGTCGCGCTGTTGTAATGATAGCTCCAGTCGTACAGCTTATCAATACTTGTCATTTTGTCCGCAGCAATGGCTACAGGCTGTATCATCATGTTTCTTCCGGCGTCATTAATGCCCGGAACAGTGATTAGCAGATCGCCCTCGTTATAGGTAGAGAGAGCCTCCTTATTACTGTATGATACTCTGAGACGTATACACCTGCTCTCTCTGGAGGCTGAATCGTAACGATAATTTGACCCATCCTGGCTTTCACTCCATTTCAGCGACAGTGAAAACCCTCCGTCAGACGGCGTATCATCTATATCCTCTGCAAGAGCAGGCGATAAGCCGATAAGACCTATTATCAGCGAAAACACAAGTAATATCGCCGCCGTCTTTTTCGCAATATGTATTTTTCTGAAGCTTGTAAAGATTCTGTTCACTCAAGCCCACCTGCCTTATTCTTTGTGATACTGCTGCCACTCCGTAAGATACTCGTTTTCGGGATGTGGTCCGTCATGGTCCTTATGCTGGATAGCTTCGGCATAAATAGCTATATCAAAATTATACAGATCGATCTCATTACAGTCGTTGGAAATATGAACACCGCTGAATGGTGCTGTCTGTGTTTTCTCACCGGGGGCATGAAGGTATTTATAGTAGTAATATCCGTCCTCTTCCTTGACCCAGCAGGTAGTGTCCAAGCCGGTAAGGGTGCAGAAATCTCCCGCCTTAACGGTCGAATAGTCCGCTCTCATCCTGATAAAGCAGGGAAGATTTCCTTCATTCACGGCAAAGGGCTCCTTTCTGAAGCTTATGCCCGGGGACAACTGAGCCGGAGGATCAAACTCCTCCTGTATGCTCGTCCTGACCTCTCCTACAGTCATTATATTTGAAACGCCTGTCTGTGTAATGAGGTAGGAATAAGTAGCGCTGAAGCTGACTGCACATGACAGCAGGCAAAGCAGGATACCGATTATTATTGTTTTTTTCACATCTTTCACTCCTATCAGACTCATCACAGCCGCTCTCATTCTTTATCTGCTGCTTCCTGAAGCTTATACTTTTCAAAAGCGTCCATAGCTCTTTCCTCGTCCGTATCCCCCTGAACATCAAGTGAATCGGTCTGAATGGCATAAGCATTGACATCGATCATCAGCTCCGAGCCCATTTCAAGCTCACCCTCGAGCATATTAACAAAGGTCACAGCCTCAAACAGGGCGCCTGTCGTTTCTCCTTCCTTAAGAGGCCTTTTATATGCATATATCCTTACAGTCCTGTCTTCCTCATCTCTCCGACAGTCGGCAAGCTCGATCCAGTCGGCGGTATTTGTCTGATAAGAGAAAAGCTCAGTTACAGCAGGTAAACCGACTGTTTCATCATCAGCCCCCACACGCAGCTCCGCCTTCGGCACGATAACCTCCAGATATGCATACAGATCGTTTCTTCCGTTGTTCTCTATCTTAGGGTCTTTCGGTATTGTGCGCCCCGGATACAGCACTCTTGCGTAAGGATCGTTATCCAGTGCGTCCCATTTTTCCTCCCTAAGAAGAATACTGACATCGGAAAATGTAAAAATATTGGCCTTTTGCGCCGGAGTATATGTCAGCATCGACATTGTTACTCCAACCGCCGAGGATATCACTACCATCAGCGCCAGAGTAAGGATAATAATGATTCTGCTTTTTTTGTCTTCATCCCGGTTCATCCCCCCGTAAGAAGTTAAATACTAAAACCGATCATCTGTCCGGCGAAATGCTGATCTCCGGATCTGCGAACTACTTGATGATCTTGCTGAGTTTCTGTATTATGCTCTATAATGCCTTATTATATCACAATTGCATCAATGTGAAAAAAATCAAAGTTCATAATTATTACTCTATAATTTTCTACAATATAGATACATTCAATAAAAATAATCCATTTTTATGATATATGTCGTTTTTTGTCGACTTTATCATCATAACATGAAAGGACAGATAAGTCCATAAACCCCTAAGGTTATGTGTAAAGCTATTCAACTTTATGTATTTAGAATATCCTTTATCTGTAAAGTTATCAGCTACACACCTGTAAACAAGTTATCGTTCCGACAAAAACGCCCGCTGACAATACGTCAACGGGCGATAATGCTTTATTGCTCATCAGTCGGTGTAACTGACCGCCTTATCAAAGAGCTCATCGACCTCCTTTGAGGGCTTCTTAGCAATAAGAGTTACCACAACAGCAGCGATCATACCTGCTATGAATCCCGGGAGAAGCTCATAAACGCCTGTGTTATATACAACGGCATCCTTGGTATTAAAGAGTATCAGCCAGCAGATATCCGCAACAGCGCCAACCGAAATACCTGCTATTGCTCCCGCAAAGCTGAAACGCTTCCAGAACAGACTGAGTATTATTGTGGGAGCCAGAGCCGCTCCGAAAAGTCCCCATGCATTTGACACAAGATCCATTATAGAGCCTGAGGAGGGGTTGAGTGCGATAAGCAGGGCTATTACGGCTATTACGAGAACAACTATCCTACCTGCCCACTGCATCTCCTTGTCACTTGCCTTATTTTTCCTGATAACAGGCTTGTAAAGGTCACTGGCAAAGGACGAGGACGCAGAGAGGAGCTGACTGTCCGCTGTACTCATGGAAGCCGCAAGAACTGCCGAAAGAAGTATGCCGGAGATAATGCCCGGGAAGATCTCTCTCACCATCTTGATGAATACGAGGTTGTTATCCGCAACAGACTGATCCTCACCGAGATAAAGAAGTCCGAACAGACCCACTGCAACAGCGCAGAGAAGCACAAGGAAGGTCCATGAAATACCGATTATTGCAGACTTCTTCATGTCCTTTTGTGAGCGCATCGACATAAAGCGGATTATGATGTGAGGCATTCCGAAATATCCAAGTCCCCATGCAAGACCTGATACGATCTCTCTCCAGTCGGTAAAGGCGTTCCAGAAGTCAGGCTTTGCCGCCGTAAGCGTCTCAAGCTGGGACATATCGACCATTGTTGCTGCAAAGATAGGAGCCATCATGAGTCCGCCTAAAATGAGCAGTCCCTGGAAGAAGTCTGTCCAGCACACCGCAGAGAACCCTCCGAGGAAGGTATAACCCACGATTATGCAAGCTGCGATTATCATTGCAACGGTCGTATCTATTCCGAGGGCGGTATTGAACAGCTTTCCGCAGGCAACAAGACTTGATGCGGAATATATAGTGTAGGCAATGAGGAAGACCACCGCGCAGATTATCTGAAGCGCATTGGATCTTTCAAGAAAACGGTTTTTCAGATACTGAGGGATAGTGATAGAATCGTTGCATACAATAGAAAAGCGGCGCAAACGGGGAGCTTCCAGAAGCCAGCTAAGAGCATAACCGATGATAAGACCTATCGGTATCCAGATCTGACCAAGACCAGAAGCATAGATAGCCGTGGGCAGGCCCATCAGCACCCATGCGCTCATATCAGAGGCACCGGCGGACAGCGCAGTTACCCATGGACCCATTTGTCTTCCGCCGAGAAAATAGGATTTTTCTCCTCCGCTCTTATTCTTTACAAAGAAGAACACACCTATACCAAGCATGAATGCAAGATATACGATAAATACAATAATTTCAGACCAATCCAAAATAAGACCTCCTGTATTTTTGTTTTTCTGTTCCTGCAAAGAATACTGTTTTGCAAAAACCGATTTAGATTATATCATATATAACAAAAGATGTAAACATTTATAATTGATTTTTTATCCTATTTACTGTAAAAAAATCAGACTGTGTTCAGCCACAGTCTGTTTATAGTCATCTCAGCGGTTATTCACTGTCTCGGGATACATATCATGATGAGCAAGCCTTTCCCATGCAAGCTCCTCCCATTTTGTGCCGGGCATCCCGTAGTTGCAATAAGGATCAATAGACAGCCCACCCCTCGGAAGAAATTTCCCCCATACCTCGATATACTTCGGGGACATCAGCTTTATCAGATCCTTCATAATGATATTGACGCAGTCCTCATGAAAATCTCCGTGATCCCTGAAGCTGAAAAGATACAGCTTAAGCGACTTGCTCTCAACCATTTTTTCGGCAGGGATATATGATATGTAGATCGTTGCAAAATCAGGCTGTCCTGTTATCGGACAAAGACTTGTAAACTCCGGACAATTGAACTTGACAAAATAATCGTTATCCGGGTGTTTGTTCGGAAAGGTCTCCAGAACCTCCGGAGCATAATCCTTCCTGTATTCGGTCTTATTGCTTCCTAAGAGGGAGATGTCTCCCCTCTCCTCCTTGCTTCTGCCTTCCATTTTCAATCCTCCCCAAGAAGCGGGTCATTGACACCGTTTTTTTTGAAAGCAGCTATCCTGTCAAGGCAGGTACCGCATTTGCAGCAGGGCTTTTCTCCGCCCTCATAGCAGCTCCATGTAAGCTCATAAGGCACGCTGAGTCTCAGCCCCTCGGCAATTACCTGAGATTTTTTTTTGCCTATAAACGGAGCGATCACTCTCAGCTCATTTCCGCTTCCCAGGAATATTGCACGGGACATTGCCTCGTCAAACTCCTCGGAGCAGTCAGGGTAAGCATTTCCGGCAGCATCATCCGAATGCGCGCCGTAATAGATCTCGCTGCAGCCCTCAGACAAGGCTATGCTCGCTGCTGAAGCTAAAAAAAGTCCGTTCCTGAATGGCACATAGGTCGATACGGGTTTTCCGCCTGTTTTTTTGAGCTGCTCCGCATAGCTTTCCTCAGGTATCTCTTCATCAGAGCCCGCAAGCAGAGAGCATGCCGAGCCCTTGAATATCTCAGCAAGATCAAGATATCTGAGCTTAATTCCGTAGTAGGAAGCTATCCTCATTGCTGACTCAAGCTCCTTTTTATGCTTCTGACCGTAGCTTATGCAAAGGGCAAGCACCTCTTCACTTCCGTATTTCTCTGCAGCAAGCGCAAGGCAGGTAGTGCTGTCAACACCGCCGCTGAATAAAACAAGAGCTTTCATTCTTTTTATCTCCTTATCTGTCCTTTACAGCCTCTCTCAGCTCCTTTTCAGTCCTGAAACGGCCTCTGCAGGTCAGTGTCTCGGTCTTTGAGGATGCATTTTTTATACCCCTTGAGGTCATGCAGCTATGACAGCCCTTTATAAACACTGCCACATCGGGAGTTTCAGCAGCCTCGGAGATTATCTCCGCTATGTCGCTGCCTATCCTTTCCTGAAGCTGCAGCCTTTTTGCAGCCATGTCGCAGATCCTTGCTATCTTGCTTAGCCCCAGCACCTTGCCGCGTGGGATATACGCCACATTCACGCTCATGTCATACATCAGAGCAAAGTGATGCTCACAATAGCTGAATATCGTGATATCCTTCATTACGATCACGTTGTCCTCCTCATCATCGCACGGCGCCTCAAAGGTCTTTCCGAACATCTGTGCTATCTCGTGGTTGGTATACGCCGTACCCTCAAGCACCTCCTCGAGCATTCTTGCCACTCTTTCAGGTGTTTCGGCAAGTCCCTCTCTGTCGGGATCCTCACCTATCGCCTTCAATATTCCGCGAACATGATATTCTATCGCTTCCTTATCCGTTTCAGACACCCCTTTTCTCCGGATCCCAGATAAACTTATGGAGCTGAAGCTGCAGTCGAACTCCGTTAAGTCCTTTTTCCTTCATAAATTCCACTATCTCAGCAGGCTCGATTTTACCGAACACAGGACTCAGGTACACATTACATTTTTCTGTGAGAGAATACCCTGCTATTATTTCCGCAGCCCTTTCAAGATCCTGTATGCTGCCGGAAACAAATTTTACAGTATCCTCGTGCCTGAGATAAGCAAAATTATCCGTATTGTTCTTTGCTTCCATACCGCTTGAGGGCAGCTTATAGTCAAGAGTGAATATGGGTCTTTTTTTCCGCAGAGACAGCTCCCTGACTGAAATGCTGCCGTTTGTCTCTATCTCAACACTCAGCCCGTTATCAAAAAGCATATCCGTAAGCGCTGCAATGTCTTCCTGCAAAAGAGGCTCTCCTCCAGTAAGTGTGACATTTTTTACTCTGCTTTCACATACCCATTCACAAAGCTGCTCTGCGGTATACTGAGTCGAGTCCGCATCTGCCCTGTTAGCCCAGCTTGTATCGCAATAAGAACAGCAAAGGTTGCAGCCCTTAAAGCGAATAAAAGCAGCAAGCTCACCTGCTCGTGTTCCTTCTCCGTTTATGCTGACAAATTTTTCAACTACATCATACATTCTGTCAGCCCTCCTTGTAAGAAGCGCAGTTTTCCGGCGTTTCATACACTGTTATCTCACAAACGGGCAATCCCTTTTCACGAAGGATATCATAGAAAAGCCTTGCAAGATTTTCTGCTGTCGGACGCAAGGGTATTTCAATGATACGAAAGCCCTCTTCATTGAAGGCGGAAATTGTTTTTTCCTTGAGCGAGCCCTTTTCATATATCAGTGCATGGTCATAATACTCAGTGACCGCACGCAGCTCCTTTTTGATATCACCGAAATCTATCAGCATACCCTTTTTTTCTCCGTCCTCATTGAGGAAGCTTCCGCCGAACACTGCCTCAACCTTCCAGCGATGCCCATGGATATTTCCGCATTTTCCGTTATAGCCCGACAGAAAATGTGCACTGTCAAAGGCGGAGCTTGTTCTGAGATAATACATTGACCTCACTCCTTGCTTATTCCTCGGGCAAACAAAAAGCGCCTGCACATGCAGGCGCGCAAATACACAGAATTATCCTGTATTTTCGGTCAGCCCTGGTTTTGTTTAACGACAGGATGGTGCAAACGAACTGTCGGTACATCAGCTATTATACTGTTCACTGACTCTTTTGTCAACCCCCTGCTGTGCGTGTCCGCGGGGAAATTCGCTGTGTTTGGCTCTATCGGTTTTCTTTGCAGCACTCATTTTTCCGGTTGTCTGATCAGAAAACAGTTTTTCGTTACTTAAACCTTGCCGTGCCTGTTGTAACAGAGAACTCCTCGCATCGCTCGTACTAACGAAATAGCGGCGCAATGATCGTCACGCACTCGGCTCCCACTTGCATCTGACAGGGGAAACTATGGAGCCGTCCTTTTTCATTGCGGTCATGGCCTTGTCTACAGCCTTTCTGTCAAGGCCTGTCAGCTCTGCTATCCTTCCCGCATTAAGCGGCTCGCCCGCTTTTCTCATTGCATCAAGTATTATTTCCTTTTCATCCATTTTCCGGCACCTCCTTATCCTTTTGGTTTTTTTTGGTTTCCGCCGAGACATATTCCGTCTTCAGCTTGTTTTTGACATCGCTTTTTAGTTTATCAAGGGAATCCTTCCAGTGGGCATATCCCTTTTCATTTCTATGGTCAGAAAGTATTCCAAGGCTGTTGAGATATTCACCGATAGCATCGGTGACCTTTACTGCGCCGTAATAGTTCAGATGATCTCCCTTATCCTTCGTATCCTTTGACCAGTCGATATCGACACTGTATTCAGGCATGTTCATGTCAATGTAATCAATGCCCAGCTCTTCGGAAAGCTGCTGAGTCCTGTTGTGCTTTTTCATGTTCCAGTTCTTTGTGCTCGGTGTACTCAGCAGTATGAGCTTTGAGCCGTTCCTGTTGCAGCAGGACAGAATTGCATTGAGGTAAAGCCTGTTCATTTTGCTGATATAGGCTCTTTCGTCTGTCTTCTCCATATAGCCCTCTTCATCTGCTGCGTCGATATCAGAATAAAAATGATAGCCCTTATAATCATCAATGTATGTATACTGCGGAGTTCTGAATACCTCATCAAACGAGAACTTCTTCCAGCGGTCATGATATCTGAGAACAGGCAGATAATGCTCCGGTGCATGGAGTATAAGATCATCAATAGAAAAGTATTTTAAGATGAGATCAGTCTCCAGTACAACGACCCTTGGCGATTGATTTTTATAGAAATCATAGAGATATTCAAGCGTGTACCATAGTCTCTGCTTACCCGTGCTGCAGCAGTAGGAGGTTATGCCGTAACTGTCCCAGATACGGACGGGATTGATAGATGAAAACACCTCGCTGTCTCCTAAAAACAGCACATCAAGCGAATTATCCGGTTCTGCAAGGAAACCGTTTGCGGTATAATCATACTTCCAATCGTCCTGAGTGTTGTTTCTCGGAATAAATATCCATGATACAGACCAGAGCAACGCAAGCAGTATGAGGGTAAACAATATGCCCTTGAATGTGTTTTTAATCGTTTCCTTCATGAATTTCCTCCTCAGAACTGAGCATACATCGGATCAACGGGGATATATCCGAAGCTGTAGGCACCGAATACAACGATAAACAGTATCAGCATATAGAGAACGCACCAGCGGAAAACTATATTCCTCTTTGCCAGTGTCTCCCTGATGCATACGCCCTTTTCGTTGATAATGCTGACCGCAAATACGATGAGCAGCGTAACACCGCAGATAGAAAGATCGAAAATATCCACTCCCAGCCTCGGCAGAAGAAACTCGTCAAAGCTTCTGAAGGAAAGATCGGTAAATATTCTTCCGAAAAGCTCCATTCCCGAGCCGACACCGTTTGCACGGAAAAACAGCTCGCCGATGATAACAAGTATCGTTGTGCGTATTATCTGAAACACCCGATATCCTAAACCGGACGCATTTATATGAAGCTTCTGCAGAACCTTTTTTGAGGCAGGAGTGATAATGTTTCCTGATAAGATCAGCACAAAATGGTACATTCCAAAGAAAATAAAATTCCACCCCGCTCCGTGCCAAAGACCGTTGCATATCCAGACGCAGAAAAGAGCGATACCGCCTGCTACAAGCGGTCCGAAATGATTGCCGAGCTTTTTTCTTGCGGAGGAGGTAAGGTTTTTCATTCGCTTGGCGGAGGTCACGGGAAAGAAAATATAATCCTTGAACCATGCTCCCAGCGTAATGTGCCATCTTTTCCAGAACTCAGAGACCGATCTTGAAAAGAACGGTCTTTCAAAGTTTTCGGGAAGCCTTATACCAAATATTTCAGCCGTGCCGAGCACAGCGTCCATCGAGCCGGAGAAGTCCATATAGAGCTGAACGGTATAGCAGACTGCGGCAAGTATGATGACGCCGCCGTCAAAGCTGTTCGGCTCGTCAAAAACCTTTTTTACGAGGGGATCAAGTCTGTCGGCAATAACAAGCTTTTTCATCATGCCGTAAAGTATTCTCTGCAAACCGAAGGTCAGATTGCGGTACTTTATGCTGCCGACCTCCCAGAGCTGAGAGGCTGTCTGTCCGTAGCGGCAGATAGGCCCCTCCACGATCTGAGGGAAAAAGCTCAAGAACAGAAGAAGTCTTGCAAAATTCTTGTCGGGCTTTACAAGACCGTGATAAACATCTACTATGTAGGACAACGCCTGCAAAGAAAAAAACGAAATACCTATGGGCATAGCAAAGGAGGGAACATACATCTCAACTGGACAATTGAAAGCCGCAAGCAGAGTGTTGATATTCCCCAGGAAGAAGCCTGAATATTTCAAAACGAGGAGAAGCCCTATATGGATCAGCACACCCAGAAATACGACAGCTCTCTGCTTTTTGATGAATTCCTGCTTTACAGCCTTTTTTTCTTCCTTTGGCAGTTCCTTAACTGCCGCCCTCTGCTTCTCCTGCAGTTTTCCAATAAGAAGCCCCAGACACATAATAGACACTGCCGAAAGCAGGAGATATGCGACCAACACTCCGCTGACCAACCAGAAAAACAGCAGGCTCTCCGCAAGGAGAACATATTTTTTTGCCTTTTTCGGGGTAATAGCATAAACAATAAGGCAAACGGGAAGAAAGACAAAAAGATATGTCATGGAGAAAAACGAGGTCATCGTTTTTCCTGCGCCTGCCAGAAGAAACGACAGATCCATAAAGCTTAATCCTCCTGCAGACGCTCTATCATCCTCATGATTTTCTCTGCAGAATTGAAGTTATCGGGAACTATCTCTACTGCGGGAACGGTTATATCGTATTCGTCCTCAAGCTCTGCGATCAAAGAAATGATGTCAAGTGAGCTGAGATAGTGACCGTCAATAAGGTCGGTACAATTCTCATAGTCCACATCGGGCTGAATGTCCTCTAAAATTTCGATAAGTCTTTCCATGTTAATACTTCCTTTCATAATACGGCATATTCAACTGCCTTGTTTCAAATGCACCACGCACTTGCTTTGCCTCGCCGTTTTCAGCAAGGATATAAACAGAGGGAAGCTCACGGCTGAGCAGCAGAGAGATACCCTCGGTCATACAATAAGCACCCGTTCTTTCAAAGCAGAGCGTATCACCTACCTCGATATCGGGCAGCTCAGCCTGCTTCACTATTATATCATTCATCGTGCATAACGAACCACAGATTATCCATTGACCCACAGAGGGAGCGTTCTCCTTGCCCACAACAGACACAAATGGCTGCTTCATTGCCAGATACTGCCCGTAGTATACAAGCTGGTGCATACCTCCGTCGGTGATAGCATAGCTTTGTCCCTTGTTATGCTTGATGTCAACTATATGCGTATAATATGCTCCGCAGGATGCTGCTATGCTCCTGCCAAGCTCAATAACGATCCTCGGTTTGCAGCTCATCGCTTCTATCAGCTCCGAAAAGCCCTTCAACAGACTCTCCTCATCAAGCTCCTCTCCCCTGAAATATGAGACGGGAAAGCCTGTTCCGTATTCAAGCTCCTCTGCAATGAAGGAGTATTTATCATTCAGCGCTGTAAGAAGCTCATCAAGGGCTTCAAGCTCTCGCTTGTACTTCTTGAGAGAGGTCTTCTGTGTTCCTGAAAAATACTGTATGCCGATAAGCTCGATATTCTCATGCTTTTTTCTGTCCCGTACAACAGCCTCAAGGTCGGTGATGTCCATTCCGAACTGACTGCCGTTGGTAAGTCTCGGAATAACCCTCAGGCGTCTGTTATATTTCATCGAAAGGTCGCACAAAAGCTGATACTGTCTGACGGATTCCGCAGTGAAAATACCCTCGAAGTCGGGATCTGCAACCATTTCTTCAATTACGGCAGGGGTCTTGTACACACCGGAGATGACCATTTTTTTACTGTCTATCCCCAACTCCCTGCAGATATAGTATTCACCGGGGGAGCAGATCTCAAACCGCTCGACATCGTTAATTATCTCGCCTGATATGAAGGTGTTGGCCTTTACAGCATAGCAAAGGGAAATATCCTTCGGTAGACTGCTGCGCAAACAGCTTATCCTATCCCTGAGCGCTTTGATATCGAAAACATAGAACGCAGAGGAATTATTTCGTATAAGCTCACTTATCGCCTTTTGCACCCTTTACGCCTCCGATCATCTCAATGGTCTTTTTCCTGTCAAGCTTTCCGTTTTTGCTCAGGCATACCTGCTCTATCTGTCTCAGATAACCCGGGATCATAAAAGCGGGCATTGACTTCTTCATTACGGAATACAGCTCATTTTTATCTATCGTGCCGACATAGTAACCCTTCAGCCTTTGCTTCGGCTCGTCAAAAACACATATGCAGCGCTCAACTCCGTCTATTGCAGACATTGCTCTTTCAACCTCTTCAAGTTCTATCCTGTGTCCCATATACTTGATCTGATTGTCCGTTCTTCCGCAGAAGCGCAGCTCACCGTTATCGTCATACATTCCGAGGTCTCCGGTGAGATATACTCTTTCGGGGTAAGAGCTGTTGAGAGGATCCTGCACAAAGCACTCGTTTGTTTTTTCAGCCATGCCGTAATATCCGAGAGCAAGTGCCGTTCCTCTGACTACTATCATTCCTTTTATTCCCTTTTCGGTTATCCTTCGATTTTCGCTGTCAAGCAGAAAAACGTCTTCATTCGGAAAGGGTCTGCCTATAGGTATGTATTCTGAATAATCCCTGTCTTTTTCAAGAATATGATAAGTACAGTTGCAGGTGATCTCAGTGGGGCCGTAGAGGTTTACAAGCATTGCTCCGGGCAGCTTGCTTCTCCACTCGCACAGATGCTTATATGGCATGACTTCACCGCTGAACAGCACCTTATTCACCGTCTGCGGTATCTTATAGTCAAGAGCGTGGAAGGCGCTGACAAGACACAGCGCAGACACCGCCCAGATCATAGTTGTCACTCTTCTCTCACATAAAAGCTCAATAAGCTCAACCGGACGTGAGAAAAGCTGTCTCGGCACTATCACAAGGGTCGCACCCTTATACATTGCGGAATAGATATCCTTGACCGAAACGTCGAAATCAAAAGGAGCCTGATTTGCAATGATATCCTCTTCCGTTATAGAAAAGATATCTGTAAAGCAGCCGATAAAATCGATCACGCTTCTGTGTGCAACGGCAATACCCTTGGGAGTACCTGTTGAGCCGGAGGTGAAATTCAGATAGAGCGGGTCTGTATCTATCATTCTCGCCCTTATTCCGCAAAGCAGTTCTTCATCATATTCCTCACGCAGCAGCTCGTCTATCGTGAAGAGCCTTGCCTGCGGAAAAAGCTGCTCAGCTCTTTCCATGAGCTCAGGAACTGTGATTATCACTCCCGCTCCCGAAACAGACTGTATCTGCTGCAAACGCTTATCGGGAAGCTCGGTATTATACATCGAGTAAAAGCCTCCCGCATATACGATACCGAAAAAGGAGCAAAGGGCGTTTATTCCCTTTTCCATAAACACTCCAACGGGCGCTCTCATAGAAACAAGCCCTGCAAGCGCCGTTCCGATCCTTCGGCTTTTCTCGCAAAGCTGACTGTAGGAAAGAGAGCTTTCTCCCTCAATGACCGCTGTCTTTCCGGGAGTTCTCTGTGCGCTATTTTCAAGCATGGAAAGAACATTTATCATAAATGATCCTCTCTTTCGGGAAATATGTCATTTGTTTTTATTTTATTTCAATATACTAAAAAAGTCAATATAAACCTATGGGAATTAATATAAGATTTTTATTTGAAACCTGCGTGCAAATATAGTATAATCAGACTGAAAACATTAACGGAGGAATGATCATGAATATCAGAAAATATCAGAGCAGTGATATTCCTTCAATGACAGAGCTGTGGAATGAAGTCGTCGACGCCGGAAACGCCTTTCCCCAGGAGGAAAAGCTTTCTCTCACTGATGCCGAGAGCTTTTTTGCGGCGCAGAGCTGCTGCGGTGTTGCACAGGACAAAAACGGCACTGTACTCGGGCTTTACATTCTTCACCCGAACAATGTCGGACGCTGCGGGCATATATGCAACGCAAGCTATGCGGTCAGCTCCTCGGCACGAGGAAAACATATCGGAGAAATGCTTGTAAGGGACAGCATTGAAGCAGGAAAAGCTCTCGGGTTTTCTATTCTGCAGTTCAATGCCGTTGTCGAGAGCAACCTCGCAGCAAGATCGCTTTATGAAAAGCTGGGCTTTCATCAGCTCGGTGTTATACCGAAGGGATTCAGAATGAAGGACGGTCATTATGAGAACATCTGCCCTTACTATATAGAGCTGTAAATTCCACACAGATTCCTATTGTATTCCTTCTCTATTCCTGATTTGCGTTATATAATACAGACACAGAAAACAAATCAACAGACTAAAGGGAGGTCATCATTATGCTTAAAAAGACTTTTACGATCATTATATCGGCTCTTCTGATCTGCTCTATGACTGCCTGCGGCTCACAAAACAGCTCTCAGAGCAGCTCATCAGCAGCAAGCACAGCCTCAGACACAGCATCGCAGTCAGCAGGAGCAAGCTCCTCGACCGAAGCCTCCGGATCCTCCGCCGTATCCGGAGAAGCCGTTTCCTATACAAGCAAGCTCGATACCACAGATTTTTTCTCCGCACGTGATCTTGAACAGACCGCAGACACCTCGGAGGCCAGAACGATCACGGCCACAGACGGACAGACCGTTACGATCTCTGAAGGCGGCGAATACATTATTTCCGGCACTGCCTCAGATTTCACGGTCAGAGTTGAGGCGGGAAAATCAGATAAGGTGCAGCTTATCCTTGACGGTCTCACCGTAACCAATGAAAGCACTCCTGTGATCTACGTTGTTTCCGCAGATAAATGCTTTATCACTACAACAGACAGCGAAAACAGTCTCACCGTAACCGGCACCTTTACCTTAGACGGCGATACCAACACCGATGCCGTTATTTTCTCAAAGGACGACCTTGTACTCAACGGCACAGGCACTCTCAAGGTAAGCTCCTCAACAGGAAACGGCATTTCCTGCAAGAACGATCTTAAGATCACTGGCGGCACCTATGATATCACAAGCGCTCTTGACAGTATTGAGGCAAAGGATTCTCTTTCGATATATGACGGCAGCTTTGTAATAAACTCCTCAAAGGACGGTCTGCACAGCGAGGACAGCGATGACGACAGCAAGGGTCAGATATACATTCGCAGCGGAAGCTTCAATATTACCGCAGAAGATGATGCGATAGAAGCGATCACTGTTATACAGACAGACGGAGGAAAATTTGAGCTTAACGCCAGAGAGGGTCTTGAAGCAACCTATATCCAGATCAACGGAGGGACCTTCAATATCAACGCTTCCGACGACGGTATCAACGGCGCTCAGAAGAGCAAAAGCCTTGGCACTCCGACAATCGAAGTAAACGGCGGCAGCATTACGATCGTAATGGCTCAGGGCGATACTGATGCAGTGGATTCAAACGGAGATATCATTGTAAACGGAGGAACATTCAACATAACCGCAACAGTATCCTCATTCGATTATGACGGCACTGCAACCTATAACGGCGGCACAATAATCATCAACGGCACTCAGACAGATTCTATACCTCAGCCCACAATGGGCGGAGGCAGAGGCAATATGGGTGGTCCCGGAGGAAGATGAGGGCTTTTTTTGAAAAGCTTGAATCAAACCTGCAAATACCGGAACGCCTTCTGCGACATTTCACGCAGGAGGCGCTCCTTCATTGAAGGGTGATAGAATGAAAAGCTCTGAGCTTGTCAGAAAAAGAATGATCTTTTACGGCTGGGTACAGGGGGTCGGCTTCCGCTACAGGGCGAGCCATGCGGCAGACCTGTATGGAGCAACAGGCTGGGTGAGGAATAATTATGACGGCTCAGTCACTATGGAGCTGCAAGGCACGGAGCAGCAGATAGACAGCGTTATTCTTGCTGTAGAAAGAGGTACCTATGTACATATTGATAATATGGAATGCAGGACTATAGCAGTCATTCCCGATGAAAACAGCTTCCGTATCCGATAAGGGAGGTTTTGATGATGCGTGTCGAGCATACTATTGAGCCTGTTTTTGATAATAACTCACAACTCCTGATACTGGGCAGCTTTCCTTCTGTAAAATCTCGGGAAGCAGGCTTTTATTACGCTCACCCGAGAAACAGATTCTGGCATCTTCTTGCAGAGCTGTATGATGCCCCTCTCCCCTCCACGACTGAAGAAAAAAAGAGTTTTCTCCTCAGAAACGGGCTGGCGCTGTGGGACGTTATCAGGAGCTGCGAAATAAAGGGCTCCTCCGACAGCAGTATTACAGAAGTTGTTCCGAACGACCTTTCAGTAATACTCAAAAGCTGCAGAATAACAAATATCATTACAAACGGCAATACCGCTTTCA
>ONFW01000141.1 GCA_900317215.1 uncultured Eubacteriales bacterium
CACACGGTCACACATGACCCTGAGCACATCGCTGCTCGTATCACGGAAATGAGACTTGATTATCCTTATCCCGTTTTCCTTTTCAGAAGCTGCAAACAGGCTGTCCAGCTTCATCGCAGAAAGCTTTTCGTTGAGTCTTTCTATCTCCTTGTCCTTTTCCTTCAGTTCAGTTACGGTATGCTCGCACACTGCGGCAAAGTCGATCATGCTCGTTGCCTTGAGTATCCTCATGGAAGCAGCGATAACTGCATTCTGAGACTCAAGCATATTGAGAACGCCTGTTCCGGTAACAGCCTCTATCCTTCTTACGCCCGAAGCCACCGAGCCCTCTGATACGATCTTGAACAGCCCTATCCTTGAGGTATTGCCGATATGTGTACCGCCGCAGAATTCCTTTGAAAAGTCATCGATCATGACAACACGGACTATATCTCCGTATTTTTCTCCGAACAGTGCCATAGCACCCAGCTTTTTGGCCTCCTCTATAGGCATTTCCTTTGTAACAACATCTATAGCATTGAATATCTCATCATTGACGAGCTTATCTATCTGTGAGAGTTCCTCGGGAGTCAGCGCAGAGAAGTGAGTGAAGTCAAAGCGCAGTCTGTCAGCCGTTACAAGCTGGCCTGCCTGCTCAACATGAGTTCCCAGCACTCTTCTGAGAGCAGCCTGGAGAAGATGAGCCGCCGTATGGTTTCTCATTATGGCAAGACGACGCTGACTGTCCACCTGAGCTCTTACTGTCTGGCCGACCTCAACAGTTCCCTCTGCTATCCTGCACAGGTGCATATATATACCGTTGTTGTCCTTTTTAGTGTCAATAACGTCCAGTCTCACACCGGCAGCAGAAATAACTCCCGTATCGCCGACCTGTCCGCCGCTTTCAGCATAGAAAGGTGTCTTGTCGAGAACGATCATTACATCATCGCCGGTTCCTCCGAACTCAACTCTCTCGCCCTCACAGGTGACAGCCTTGATAACCGCCTCGCACGAAAGCTCGCTGTAGCCTATGAACTCAGTTTTTTCTATGCCGCTCATATCTATGCTGTCGCTGAGCCATGCATCTGCTCCGGCATTCCTTCTTGCGTTTTTCGCTCTGACCTTCTGCTCTGTAAGAAGGCGGTCATAGCCTTCTGTATCCACTATCATGCCCTTTTCCTCTGCCGCCTCCTTTATGAGGTCGATCGGGAAGCCGAAGGTATCGTTCAGTCTGAAGGCGTCCTCGCCCGTGATCCGGTTCGTTATGGATTTTTTCATTATCTCGTCAAGCAGAGCAAAGCCCTGGTCGAGCGTCCTGCTGAAGCTCTCCTCCTCCGTCCTTATCACCTTTACGATGAGGTCGCGTTTTTCGGAAAGCTCAGGATAGGAAAGATTCTCCTGAACGACAGTATCGACCACCTTGTAAAGGAAGCCTTCCCTCACTCCTAAAAGTCTGCCGTGACGGGCGGCTCTTCTGAGCAGCCTTCTCAGAACATAGCCTCTGCCTTCGTTAGAAGGCATAACGCCGTCTCCGATCATAAAGGTCGTGCTCCTGATATGATCGGTTATTACTCTAAGGGAGATGTCAGTCTTTTCGCTCTCGCCGTATTTCACTCCGACAAGCTCCGAGATCTTATTCATGATATTCTGCACGGTATCTACAAGGAAGAGGTTATCCACGCCCTGCATCACACAGGCAAGTCTTTCAAGCCCCATGCCCGTGTCTATGTTCGGGTGATCCATGGGGGTATAATTTCCCTTTCCGTCATTGACAAATTGTGAGAATACATTGTTCCATACCTCAACATATCTGTCGCAGTCGCAGCCTACTCCGCATGTCGGCTTGCCGCAGCCGTATTTTTCCCCCCTGTCAAAATAAAGCTCTGTACAGGGGCCGCAGGGGCCTTCGCCGTGCTCCCAGAAATTATCCTCCTTGCCGAGCCTTACAATATGGGAGGGATCTACGCCCACCTCCTTTGTCCAGATATCGTATGCCTCGTCGTCCTTTTCATAGATAGAGATGTATATCTTGTCCGCTGGCATTTCGAGCACCTTTGTAAAGAACTCCCATGACCATGCTGTCGCCTCATGCTTGAAATAATCGCCAAAGGAGAAGTTTCCGAGCATCTCAAAGAAGGTGCCGTGACGGGCTGTTATGCCCACCCTCTCGATATCGGGGGTACGGATACACTTCTGGCAGGTAGTAACTCTCTTTCTCGGAGGAGTGACCTCGCCGGTAAAATACTTCTTCATCGGAGCCATGCCCGAGTTTATGAGAAGAAGGCTGTTATCGTTGTTGGGGATCAGCGGAAAGCTCGGGAGTCTGAGATGTCCCTTGCTCTCGAAAAACGACAAATACTTTTCTCTTAATTCATTCAATCCTGTCCATTTCATTTTTTCTCTCACCCTTCTGAATGATCCTATACCGCTGTACAAAAATAAAGACCCTTTCGCCTGTATGGGACGAAAAGATCCGTGTTACCACCCAAATTGCAGTCTGTTCAGAAAGACTGCCACTCAACAGCCATAACGCAGCCGGTGCGTTGCGGTTTTCCGCAATTGCTCCGAGTCAGCCCGAACAGCCTGCCGTAAGGCTCTCTCATCAAACAAGCCTCTCTCTTTAACGGCGGTGTTATTCTTTTTCTCATCACAGCAGTATATATTATTGTTTTTCATAATACTATATTATAATCAAAAATTTCCCCGTGTCAACGGTAAAAATCAATAACAGAGCATTTCCATTAACTTTTTTTCTTTATGCTGTACCATTTTTTGCCCGACATTCAAAAAACTGCCGTATGCTGTTGTTTGCTGCCCCTTTCTGTGGTATAATTTAGAATACTATCACACTTTAAAGGAAAAGGAGATCTCTATAATGAAAAAAACCATTGCTATTGTTTTCACAGCAATTCTGATACTATCACTTTGCTCATGCAACAAGTCAGAGCCCTCACAAGCCTCGTCCGTCTCTGAAGCTTCCGTCCCGCAGACTGCGGCTATTAGTGACAGCGGCACCCCACTGCCAGAAAACCCCGAGGCCGTACAAAAGCTGCCCTCCGTAGAAACTCCCGAATTCAATGACACATCAGACTACAGCTCCACTCTTGTGGGAAGATATCTTGACGTGAGCAGGCTCACCGACAAGACCAAGAAAAATGCTGTCGACATAGTCAACGGCAAAACCGTTTATATCGATATCAACGGCAGCCTTGCCGTTGCAAATGGAGTCAGCATGGATTTTTCAGCCGTCGCAGCAAAGGACGGCAGCAAACTCTACATGAGCACCTCTGTTCTCGGAAACGACAGCACTATCCTCAGAAATGACGAGGGCATATACATCCTCGACAGTTCAGGCAAAACCGCCACTCTTCTGCAGAAGGACATGAGCGAAAACATCAATAAGACAAGCCCGATCTACAACAACGAGGGACTCAAAAATGCTGTTTCATTCATCACCTCACTGTTCGGTCCGAACGAGCTCAGCTTTGTATCAAACGGTGTAGAGGAATTCAGGGGCTCCGCTATGACCTACGAGGAGTACAAGGCGGGAGATGCATCAATAAAGCTGTATTACGCAGGCAATACTCTCAGATATATCTCCGTTGACAAAAACGGGGCAGTATCAGAGATAGTGATAAACGCTCTTTCATCAACACCCGAGAGCTCATTGTTTGATATTCCCGGGGACTATACCATAAAATAAGCAGCATCACGCAGGAACAAACGGAAAAGGAAGGAGAGGCAGATATGATATACGGATACAGAGAATTAAGATTTGACAAACACCTTGAACAGATCTGCAGAGCGCATGAGCATATCATGACGCTTGGCGGAAGCAAGCTCACTGCAGAAAAGATCTTAGCCGCCATTCTTTACAATTGCGTTGATAAACCGAGAGAGCTTGATATCCTTGAAACCATGTACAGACCTCTCACAAAGATCATGGGCAAGGACGTCAACCTCATCAGGATAACAGCCGATAAGCTGACCGAGCTGATCAAGGAGGACGCCTGCTCCACGAGATCAATACTCTATAAGACCCTCCGAATGGAGGAGCTTCTCCGAAAGGAACAGTCTCTCGAAAGCAACGTGGTCTCTGTTCAGGAGCTTCTTGAGGTCTTGATGAAAACACCCTCCGACATGATAAACGAGGCTCTCGAGTTCGGAAAAAGGAACATTTCCGGCGGCATGAGCCCCACAGAAAAATTCAAGGACAAAAGCATCAAGGAGCTGATGACGCTTTTTACACGCTCAAAAACGGGAATAGCCGCCCTGACATATACTGCTCAGGAGCTTGGCATAAGGCTCAAGGAGAAGGTCATAGGTCAGGATCATGCGATAGATGTTTTCTGCTCAGGCTTTTTCAGCGCCTTTATCAACGAGTTCACCGAGACAGACAATGACAAGCCTGCAGCCACCTTTCTGTTTACGGGTCCTCCGGGAGTCGGCAAGACCTACCTTGCCCAGAATGCAGCAAAGCTCCTTGGTCTGCCCTTTGCAAGGTTCGATATGAGCGAATTTGCCGATGATGAGTCCAACCTTTCCTTCATTGGCTCCAACAAGGTATACAAGCAATCCGCACCGGGCTTTGTCACCGAGTTCGTCAAGAATAATCCGAGATGCGTAATTCTCTTTGACGAGATAGAAAAAGCCCACACCGTAATTATCAGGCTTTTCCTGCAGATGCTTGATGCCGGCAGACTCAAGGACACCTTCTATGACGAGGAGATCTCCTTCTCTGAGGCGATAATCATAATGACGACCAATGCCGGCAAAAATCTTTATCAGGGAAAGGAAAGGGAGGAGCTCTCGGGCTTGTCGAAAAAGGTGATACTCAACGCTCTGAGAAATGACGTCGATCCAAACTCCGGCAGACACTTCTTCCCGCCCGAGATCTGCTCGCGATTTGCCTCAGGCAATGTGATAATGTTCAATCCGCTGGCAGCCTACGACCTCAGAAGGATAGTCAAGCAGGAGATACAAACCCAGACGAAAAAATATACGAGCGCCTTCAATATCAGCATTGAGACTAACAGCGCTCTATATTCCACTCTGCTGTTCGCAGAGGGCGGAAAGGCCGACGCAAGGACCGTCACAGCAAGAGCAAGAACATTTTTCAGTGAGGAGATCTTTGAGCTTGCCAAGATAATAACCTCCAGCAGGGTAAACAGGCAGATAGAAAGCCTTGATAAGATTCAGATCAGAGTAGAGCTGCCGGAGGATAACGAACAGATATCCGAGCTTTATGAGATCCCGAAAAGACCCTCTCTGCTTCTCTATGCCGATTCCGTAACAAGAGAAGCTCTCAGCGGACTTGAAGCCTTTTTCGACCTGATCTGTGTTGATAACATCAAGGAGGCTGAAAAGGCTCTCAGCGCAAGGGATATCATGATGATACTCGCAGACCCCCTTAATCAGATAAGAGAGGCTCCGCCGGCAGACCGCTATCTGCTCAATATCAGACATGTCAATTCTCTCACAAAGGATTTTCTCACCCTTGTACATGAAAAATACGGAAGCACACCGGTTTACATAATCGAATGCAAGAATATCCTCTACAGCGATGAGGAGATATCCTCCTACTCGGATCTTGGCGTCAGAGCCGCTCTGAATTTCAATCCCCTTTTCAGCGACAAAGACAGAGAAAAAAATATCCTTGAGACCGCTGAGATGCTTCTTTCCTTCTGCAGGGATATCCAGGGGCAGAGAAGCATCAACAAGCTTGCCTCCTCCGGCAAGGTGCTCTCATACGAGACGGGCCAGCTCATGCCCGAGGACAACACTGCCGTCATCTGCCTTTCCGATCTGAAAATAACAACAGCTGTAGACGCCGAGGATATGGATAAGCTCCTTTCCTCAGCCACACGGCCGGACATCAC
This sequence comes from uncultured Eubacteriales bacterium, assembly GCA_900317215.1. GTDB lineage: Bacteria > Bacillota > Clostridia > Oscillospirales > Acutalibacteraceae > UBA1213. Next base: position 5,859 of record ONFW01000141.1, read on the forward strand.
CTTTGACGATGTTATCGGAGCCGATGATGCAAAAAAAGAGCTCAGCTTTTTTGTGGATTACCTCAGAAACCCGAGACGCTTTGTCGGGACCGGACTGAATCCTCCAAAGGGCGTTCTTCTTTACGGTCCTCCGGGAACAGGCAAGACCATGCTTGCCAAGGCCATGGCAGGTGAGGCGGACACTGCCTTTCTCCCTGTTGAGGGCAACCGTTTTCTGCAGAAATATGTCGGCGAGGGTGCAAAAATGATACACGAGCTGTTTGCCGCTGCAAGAAAATATGCTCCTGCAATAATCTTCATTGATGAGATAGATACAATAGGCTCCGTTCGCACGGGCAACGCAAACGGAAACGATCATTCCGATATCCTCACCGCACTGCTCACAGAAATGGACGGCTTTGATACTAATACAGCCAAGCCTGTTTTTGTGCTTGCGGCAACCAATTACAGCATCGGGGAGGGCAGTCTCATGACTATCGACTCTGCCCTTGCAAGAAGGTTCGACAGAAGAATACATATAGATCTGCCCGCAAGGAGCGACAGACTTGCCTTTCTTGAAATGAAGGTAAAGGCCTCTCCTGCAATAAGGATCCCCCGCTCTGCTTTAGAAAACCTTTCGGTAAGATCGGTAGGAATGAGCCTTGCAGAGCTTGAACAGGTGCTTGAGCTGTCAATGAGAACGGCAGTAAGGAAAAACAAGCTCAAAGTAAACGAGACGATCCTCAATGAAGCCTTTGAGCTGTACAAAAGCGGCGAGGAGAAAAAATGGGACGAGAAGATGCTTGAACGCATAGCAAGACATGAGGCGGGGCACACGATCATAAGTCTTCTGAGCGGTGACAGACCCTCTTATGTTACAATAACATCACGGGCGGATCACGGAGGCTATATGCAGCATGGCGACAGCTCCGGCAAGCTTCTCTACACCCGCAGGGAGCTTCTGTCACTCATAAGGATCGCCCTCGGAGGCAGAGCTGCCGAGATCGTTTATTACGGCGAGGAGGACGGCATCTCAACAGGGGCATCCTCTGACATTGAGCAGGCAACAAGGCTTGCAGAAAGGATGATCTGCGAATACGGAATGAGC
>ONFW01000098.1 GCA_900317215.1 uncultured Eubacteriales bacterium
CTGCTCTCTGCCATGAGCAACAATTCAGCATAAGATGCTCTCGGTTCATACGATATAGCTTGTATTCAGAGAGTATCCGGAGCTTGCTTTTTCTCCGGACTTATCCGTTACGGTCACTGTTATCTCATACCATGCGTCAGCCTTCGGATATATAACAACATCCTGAACCTTGCTGTTCTGCTGTACATTGATCCACTTTGAAGAGGATACCTTCTTGTATTGTATGGTATAGGTGTAACCGCCGTCGCCGTTGACCGCCTGACAATGCACATTCAGCTTTTTCTTGCCGTTCTCAACGACATCATCTACATCAATAAAGCAAAAGATCTCGGGAGCAGCAGATGAAAAACCTAAATTATGATCCTTGGCATATTTCCTGATGAGGCTGCCTGCCTTGCCATAAAAGGTTGCAGAATAACAACCATTGAAGGCGGTGTCGTCAATATCCATCTTCATTTTACGGGTCTTGATCTGCAGCAGGTTATAGCAGCCTGCAAAGGCGCTGTATTCTATGCTTTCAACGCCGCTTCCAAGATCAACGCTTCTGAGATTTTTACAGCCGGAGAAGGTATCCATCCTGATGATCTTCACCTTGGAGGGTATTTTTATCTGACCAAGCTTGATGCAGTTCTCAAATGCAAATTCTCCGATCTCCTCCACGCTTTCAGGAATAATGACCTCATTCATATTACGGTGAGAAAAGGCGAAGGGCGCTATCCTCTTGACCGTTGAAGGGATCGCTATCTTGCTCTTTTTGGTGTTAAGACAGCACAGCAGGGTCTCGCCCTTCTTGACATAGCCTTTTGTTTCTATCTGTTCACGATCAGGTATGTTGTAAATGCTTGCAGACTCAAAGATAAGACCGTTGTTTGAGCGATAGTACGGATTAGCCTTGCTTATAATGACATTTGCCACACCGCTTTCCTTGAACGAGCTTTCGTCTATATACTTAACATTCTTGCCCATTTCTACGCTATCGAGCTGGTAACAATACTCGAAGGCATTGAATAATATCTCTGTTACAGTCTCCGGCACATTGACTTTACCTAACCTACCTTCCGGACACTTTACAAGCTTATTGGGCACCATCATCTTTTTTTGGGGATCCCATCTGTTCTCATAAATAACGCCGTCAAATGTGGAATAGGCTGCACTTTTTACATCCTTACTACTCTGAAGAATATTGACCATCGACAGTTCAGGACATCTGTCTGTCATACAATAAAGATGGTATCCTCCTCCTTCGATACCGCCCTTAAAGTTGATCTCAGAAAGACGAGGGCAGTTGCTAAATACATAAGCATCGATATTCTCAATTCTGCCTCTTATTTCTACAATAATAACTGAACTGCAGTTATCAAAAGCTCCCATTTTAAGAGTCTTGACATCAGGATCCAGATAAACAAAAGCATCATAGGCCTCGGGAACACGGAAAAGGGTATCTCCCAAAGCATTGAAAAGCATTCCTCTCTTTGATGAGTAATTCTTGTTATCGCTGCTGACCTTGATCTTTTTAAGCGTGCTGGCGCCGTCAAAGGCTCTCTGAGCTATACTTGTAACATATTTCGGAATAGTCACCGTTTCCATTGTAGTGTTATCATTGAATGCAGCAGAGCCTATCTCGGTGACCTTCATTCCGTTTATCATTTCCGGAACAGCAACGTTTTTTCCATTGCCTTTATATTTTTTGATAACGACCTGCTTTTCACCGCCATCATTTTTTTCCACCCACTCAAAATTCTTATAGACCCCCCATGTTGCGGAAGCTGAGATCTGTGTTGTCTGAGCCGGCTCCTTTGCCGAAACAGCCATTGCTCCAACAGATGCCCCTGTTATTGTAAGGGCTGCGAGAGTGATTGCACAAAGCCTTCTGATAAGTTCGTTTTTCATTTTATTTTCCTCCTTTGTTTTTTGAAAGATCGATTCAGGCTTTCAATAGTAATAACAGCCAAGCTTCTCAATAAGGGGCAAAATCAGGATAAAAATAAATTTTCAGATGGCAGCTTCTTTTTCAATGTTTCACATGAAACAAAATGCAGACCCCTCATGTGTGAAGAGTCTGCAAAAAATGAAATATTATTTTTTGATCACATCAATGCCCATGTAAGGACGGAGCACTTCGGGAACGGTGACAGAGCCGTCCTCGTTCTGATACTGCTCAACAATAGCGGGAATGACACGGCTTGTAGCAAGACCGGAGGCATTGAGGGTATGTGCAAAGTGCATCTTCTTATCCTCGCCTCTGTAACGTATATTTCCTCTTCTTGCCTGATAATCCCTTGCATTGGACGCCGAGCTTACCTCCTTGTATATCTCCATGCTCGGTATCCATACCTCGATATCATAGGTCCTCGCCATAGAGAATGAACAGTCGCCTGCAGCAAGCTTGCTCAGACGGTAGTGAAGTCCCAGCTCCTGAACGAGCCTTTCCGCCTTCTCGACCAGCTCCTTGAATGCGATGTCAGACTTGTCATCCTCGGTATACTGCACCATCTCGACCTTGTTAAACTGATGTCCCCTTATCATGCCTCTCTCCTCGCTGCGGTAGCTTCCCGCTTCACGGCGATAGCAAGGAGTATAGGCAATGTACTTCTTGGGGAGTTCCTCTATCGGAATGATCTCATCTCTGTGGAGATTAACAAGAGCTGTCTCCGCAGTGGGGAGCATAAATCTCTTTTCGTTTGTTGTGGGATTCTCTATCCAATAGACCTCATCAGCAAACTTCGGGAACTGTCCTGCAACATATCCGCACTGATAACCGAGCATGTGGGGAGGAAGGATAAATTCAAAGCCGTCCTTAATATGCTCGTTGATAAAGAAATTAAGAAGCGCCCACTCCATTCTTGAGCCCCAGCCCCTGTATACCCAGCTGCCGGCGCCGCCAAGCTTTGCGCCTCTCTGATAATCGATAAGCCCGAGGCTCTCGCAAAGCTCAACATGGTTTTTCATCGGGAAGCTGAATTCCGGTTTTTTCCCGAACAGCTTTATCCCCTCGTTCTGCTCCTTGCCGCCTGCAGCAACATCCTCATCGGGTAGATTCGGGAGTGAGAGAAGAAGTGACGTCTGCTTTTCATCAAGCTCATTTATTCTTGCATCCCCCTCCTTGATCTCTGCAACAAGCTCCTTCATTCTTGCCATGATCTCACTTGCATCTCCGCCGGCCTTCTTTATCTGGGGTATCTGCTTGCTTGCGGAATTCTGCTCCGCCTTCATCGCTTCAACCTTGCCCATCTGCTCACGCTTCTGAGCATCGACTGCAAGTATCTCGTCTACTACAGAGTCAAGATCCATCTCTCTTTTCTTTATTCTTGCCTTTACTTCTTCGGGCTTTTCTCTGAGGTATTTAATGTCTAACATTTCTATTTCTCCTTTATTGATCTTTATAATGACCCGCCCTTGAGGACAGGTGTCTGATTAAATAAGCCTTTTCAGCTATTGCTGTCAAAAAGTCTTGCCAGCTCGCCGAGATCCTCCTCGTTGTAGAATTCTATTTCCAGGATCCCGCCGCTGTCCTTGCCGTTTACGACCTTAACTCTGCGGCTCAGGTGTTCGTTCAGCGCTATCTCAACCTCATCAAAGAAGGAATTTCTTGTATGTACCGCCTCCTTCTTTTTTGTGGACCTGCTGCTGTTAATTGTCTTTGCCGCCTTTTCGATATCTCTTACGGTAAGATCGTTCTTCTCTATCAGCTCCGCGATCCTGAGCTGCTCCTCAGGAGCTTCTATTCCGAGCAGAGCCCTCGCATGACCCGTGGTTATCCTGCCCTCCTTGAGCATTTCAAGTATCTGCTCTGAAAGATTCAGTAGTCTCAGTGAATTTGCTATCACCGGACGGCTCTTTCCCACCGTCTTTGCTATCTCCTCCTGAGTAAGTCCGTATTCCTCCTGAAGAGCCTTATAGCCCAAGGCCTCTTCAACGGGATTCAGGTTTTCCCTCTGAAGATTCTCTATCATGGATATCTGCATCATTTCGGAGTCAGACATTTCCCTGATAATAACAGGCACCTCAAAAAGCCCCGCCATACGGCTTGCTCTCCAGCGTCTTTCTCCTGCCACAAGCTGATAGCCGCCGTCAGGCAAGGGTCTCACCAAAAGGGGCTGCAGAACTCCATGCTGGGCTATCGAGTCTGCAAGCTCTCTGAGGCTTTCCTCGTTAAACTCTCTGCGGGGCTGCGACCGGTTAGGCTCGATTTCCGAGATTTTCAAAGTTATGGCTGCCTCAGACTCTTCGGTGTCATTTTCAAGAAAAAGAGCGTCCAGCCCTTTTCCAAGTCCTCCCCTTTTTACTGCCATTTCTTTTCCCTCCCTGTTTATTATGAATTGTGTTTTTATTGATTATTCCTGATTATCTCCTCGCTAAGCTCCATATAGGATATCGCACCCTTGCATGATTTATCAAAATACATTATTGGCATACCAAAGCTTGGCGCCTCCGACAGTCTTACTCCTCTCGGTATCACAGCAGAAAACACCTTTCGGGGAAAGAATTTCTTTACCTCCTCTACTACCTGCTGAGTAAGGTTAAGCCTGCCGTCATACATTGTCAGCAAAACGCCCTCAATATCAAGATACTGATTATAGCGTCGTTTGACCTTTCTTACAGTTCCGATGAGCTGAGAAAGACCCTCCAGAGCATAATACTCAGGCTGTATAGGAACCAGCAGGGTATCTGCCGCACAAAATGCATTTGTAGTTACGAGCCCAAGCGAAGGAGGACAATCGATAAAAATAAAATCATATTCCGGCTTGACAAGTGCAAGAGCATTTTTCAGCTTTGATTCTCTCTTTTCCTCCTCGACAAGCTCTATCTCCGCCGCAGCAAGCTCCATGCTCGCAGGCAGGATATCCAGATTATCAAACTTTGTATGCATTATCGCATCCTTAGCCTTTATATTATCTATCATCACGCTGTACGAAGAATATTCAACCTGTCTTTTGTCAACACCAACGCCGCTTGTCGCATTACCTTGGGGATCGGTATCTACAAGAAGGACCTTCTTTCCAAGCTTTGCTATTCCTGCCGCGGTATTGACTGCCGTGGTCGTCTTTCCTACGCCACCCTTCTGATTTGTCACCGCAATTATTTTTCCCAATTCTATCCCTCCGAAATTATTGCTTTTTCTCTCTGTTTCCAATAGTTTACATTATATCACTATCCTCTCAGAATATCAATTATTATTTTGCCATTACGGCACTCCGCTACGGTCTGCGAGGCGGTGGGTTGCTTAAAAATATGTGCGTCAAAACACGACTGTGGAGGCACTCCGCCGGTCACGCACTTTGATTGTTGTTTTAAAATCGGATTGGTGATATAATAATAATACCAAATCTGAAATAAAGAGGAACAGTTATGGAAAAAACCATTTCAGCAATATCTACCGCAAACGGCATAGGCGGAATAGGTGTAATAAGAATATCCGGCCAAAGTGCAATAGAAACTGCCGATAGAGTATTCAAAGCGGCATCAGGAAAAAAGCTGTGCGAGCTAAAGGGATATACTGCGGCATACGGGAAGATCTGTGATGAAGGCGAAGAAATAGATGAAGCCGTGGCTCTTGTATTCAGAGCGCCTCACAGCTATACCGGAGAGGATGTAGTTGAACTCTCCTGTCACGGAGGTCTGTATGTTACAAAAAGGGTACTGCGAGTCGTTCTTAAAAACGGGGCATATCCTGCCGAAGCGGGAGAGTTCACAAAGCGTGCCTTCCTCAACGGCAAAACCGGACTTACCGAGGCAGAGGCAGTAATGGATATCATTTCTGCAAGAGGCGCACAGAGCGCAAGAGCTGCGCTTTCATGTATGGAGGGCAAACTTCGTAAAAGGATAGATACGGTCAGGGACAGATTAGTCAACACTGCTGCGCATCTTTCAGCATGGGCGGATTATCCCGAGGAGGATATTCCTGAGGTCAGCGCCGATACGCTTATTGAAACACTCTCGGAGTGCAGAAAGGAACTCAGCTCTCTGCTCGAAGGCTATGATAAGGGCAAAATTATGCGCGAAGGCGTGGATACCGTAATAGCAGGCAGACCGAACGTGGGCAAGTCTACTATCATGAATCTTCTCTCGGGCTGCGAACGCTCCATTGTCACCAATATTCCGGGAACAACAAGAGATATTATCGAAGAAACGGTCATGCTTGGAGAGATACCTCTCAGACTTTCCGATACGGCAGGAATTCACTATACCGATGATCCCGTTGAAAAACTCGGCGTAGAGCGGGCAAAAGACAGGATAAAAAAGGCCGGCCTTGTTCTTGCTGTATTTGACAGCTCAAGACCTCTCTCTGATGACGATAAGGAGCTTATCGACCTTCTCACGGATGCACCTGCACTTGCCGTTATCAACAAGACCGATCTCCCCCCTCTGCTCGATGCAGACTATATCAGATCGAAGCTCAGACGCTGCATATTCATTTCTGCGCTTGCAGGCGACGGCGCAGACGAGCTTGAAAAACAGGTCTCAGAGATTATCGGAGCTTCAGAGCTTGACGCCTCACAGGGAATACTCGCTACCGAAAGACAGCGAAGCTGTGCTGAAGCCGCGCTCGCATCAATAAACGAAGCCTCGCAGACTCTGTTGTCGGGCATCACTCTTGATGCTGTAACGGTAATAATAGAAGAAGCAATAGATCATCTGCTTGAGCTGACGGGTGAAAGAGTGACTGAAGCAGTTGTCGATAAGGTATTCTCCCGTTTCTGCGTAGGCAAATAGCGCAGTGTCAGATAATATTCCGGAACGAAGCACCTATTTACCGTGATATTTTTACATAAGTTTTTTTTACACAAGCTTTTTGTTTTTTTCTGTGAATTTTTAACGATTTGAAAAAACGAACTGTTAATAATAATGAAGCTTCAAATAATAAAAAAGGGAGGTCAATGCATTGGATGAGAAAGCAATTGAAACAGGCCTGTTGCAAAAAAATGAAAAAGCCCTTGAAGAAGCCATACATCACTATTCTCCTCTTGTAGCCACGATAATAAACAATATCTCAAACGGCTCTCTGACTACAGAAGATATAGAAGAAGTTCTCTCTGATGTGTTTATTACGCTATGGAACAACAGTGAAAAAATAACCGAAGGAAAATTGAAGGGATATATATGCTGTGTCGCAAAAACAAGAGCCATAAACAAACTTTCATCCGTAAAGCATAATCTGGTCAATATTGATGATTATGATCCTGAGGATGATTTTTCTATTGAGGACGAGACTGAAATAAAGGATATCAATCAAGAGCTCAAGGAAATGATAACTACCATCAAAGAACCGGATAAGGAGATACTGATGCGCTATTATTACTATTACCAGTCGGCTCCTAAAATAGCATCTGCCATGGGTTTTACAGTCGATACTATAAAATACCGCTTGAAACGAACAAGAAATCTACTAAAACAAAAACTCACAGAAAGGGGGTTTAGCTTATGAAAACAACATTCAGAGACGAGATCAACCGCTTTGACGAAAGCTTTGTCGAAAACGAAAAAATGCTTATTGAGCCTGTCGCCTTCAACATTGACAGAGTTACAGCGAATGTTATGAAATCCATAAGAACTAAACCTAAGCAAAACAAAAGGTGGGTACCCCTTTTAGTTGCAGCAGCTATTATGACAGCCGTTATCGGTACGACCGTATTAGCAACAACAGTATTCACTCCCTTCTCCGGCAAATATCGGGGAGATACAGACACCCTCAAG
>ONFW01000150.1 GCA_900317215.1 uncultured Eubacteriales bacterium
AACTACTTCTGCATAGTAGTCCTTGCAAGCTGCGTCAACGGTTGCAGCGTCGGTCTTGAGCTGTGATTCGTTAGCGCTGTTGATGATACCGATAACTGCAGGAATAGCGATTGCAGCGAGGATACCGAGGATAGCGATAACAACTACGAGTTCAACGAGGGTGAAACCCTTTTTGCTCTGCTTAGCGAGCATTTTCTGCTGGAGAGTCATGGTGGATTACCTCTTTCTTTAATAAATTTTTTTCTCCTGAACCCGCCGCCCTGAAGGGTGGAGCGCCGTGTTCATTTGTTGAATATATATTAACTCTTTATGAACAAAATGTCAATAGTTTTTTTAAAAATTTCGTCAATTAATTCGTAAAATAACAGCTCGTTATTTTGTGCAGTTTTCCTATGCTTTTCTCGCGTTTTTCCAAATCAAAGGTCTTTCTTGTAAGTATTGTCTGTACAGTTGATAATAATTTATGAATTATGACGAAATATAATTATGAACAAATTGTTTTTTGCTTAATAATTTGTTCATATATCCCCGTTTTTTGTTTATGCAAAATAAATATTTTTTGAATGATTCCATGATTTTTTTAGCAATTTATTTACTTATTTTAAAATGCGTTTATATCTCGTTCATATTTTACTTCATTCGGAAAGGATCACTGTTCTCTAAGGTAAAAAACGGTGTGCTTCTCTCGATCAAGAAGCACACCGCCATTCATCAATTTGTTATCTTATGAGTACATATCCCCGAGCTTGGTAGTCGAGCTGATATAAGTCAGCGTTCCCACATTTTTATTGTCGCTCCGATGCACATCTCCGGAGGAATCATACGAAAACGAGGTGTCGTTGCTTTGGAGCTTTGATACGACCTCTACCAGACCGGCATATTCGCAGGCATTAATGACCGTGGCGCTGTTTGCCGCATTTTCTCTTGCCGTCCTGGTGGTTTTTGCCGCCGGAAGATTTGACTGAGTTGAGCTGCCGTGATTTGTGCTGTTGATCAATCCCGATAAAACGCCTGTATAGTAGTTTTTGCACGCCTCGCTTATACTGTGGGCAGTCTCCTCCTGTGCTGAGTCCGTGGCGGATTGAATGATATTTAATACGACCGGTATCGCTATTGCGGAGAGGATACCGAGTATAGCTATCACAACTACAAGCTCAACAAGAGTAAAGCCTTTTTTCGTATTATAGTGTTTTGTTTTTATTGATTCATTGAGCGTCATCTCTAAATTCCTCCCGTCCGGTTCGTAATGTTTTAATATCTAATTTATATTCTATACTATTTTAACGAATTGTCAACAGATTATTAATAACTTTGTCATTGTGTAGACATTTTTCTATGTTTTTACCCACATATTATGAAATTGTCCATTTTTCATTACAAAAAATCGTTATATTCATCTTAAGCCTTGTATCTGTCACATTAATGTCGTTCTGCACCACTCAAAAAAGCGGCAGCGAGGTCCGCCCCCGTTGCCGCCATTCAGACTTATTCTTTTGCAGGATCGTTTATTATTTATAAAGAGGGAATCTCTCGCAGATCTCGTTTACGCCCTGACGGATAACCTCTGCATTTGCTTCAAAATCATTGAGAGCAAGAGTTATGTACTCCGCTATCTTATCCATTTCCTCTACACCAAGACCTCTTGTTGTTACTGCAGGCGTTCCAATGCGTACGCCGCTTGTAACAAAGGGACTTCTGTGCTCGTTGGGGACAGTATTTTTGTTTGCGGTTATCTGAACCTCGTCAAGCCTGCGCTCCAGTTCCTTGCCTGTTACCTCGCTCTCGGTAAGGTCAAGAAGCATAACGTGATTATCCGTGCCGCCGGAAACAAGCTTGTTGCCTCTCTTTATCAGCCCGTCAGCAAGTGCTTTAGCATTCTTTACTATATTCTCTCCGTAGGTCTTGAACTCCGGCTTGAGAGCTTCTCCAAGGCAAACCGCCTTTGCAGCGATAACATGCATTAAAGGACCTCCCTGAGTACCCGGGAATACAGCCTTGTTTATCTCCTTGGAATACTCCTCGGAGCAGAGGATCATTCCTCCTCTGGGCCCTCTGAGCGTCTTATGTGTAGTCGTTGTTACGAAATGAGCGTAGGGCACGGGATTGGGGTGCACGCCCGCAGCAACAAGACCTGCTATATGAGCCATATCTACCATGAGGTATGCGCCGCAGGCATCTGCGATCTCACGGAAGCGCTTGAAATCTATAACACGGGGATATGCACTTGCGCCGCATACGATCATCTTCGGCTTTTCCTGCATTGCGATATCATAAACCTTGTCGTAGTCGATCCTGTGAGTTACTGGATCCACACCGTAGGACACGAAATTGAAATACTTACCCGAGATATTGACGGGCGAACCATGTGTCAGGTGACCGCCTTCAGAAAGTGTCATACCCATTACGGTATCTCCGGGCTTGAGCATAGCGAAGTATACTGCAGTGTTTGCCTGTGCGCCCGAATGAGGCTGTACGTTTGCAAATTCCGCACCGAACAGCTCGCAGGCACGCTTTCTTGCAATATCCTCCACAACGTCAACATACTGGCAGCCGCCGTAGTATCTCTTTCCGGGATAGCCCTCTGCATATTTATTTGTAAGAACAGACCCCATTGCAGCCATTACCGCAGGAGATACTATATTCTCAGAAGCTATCAGTTCAATGTTCCTCTGCTGTCTGAGCAGCTCGTCATTCATTGCATCGGCTACAGCGCTGTCATATTTAGCGACAAAGCCGATCGAATCCATAAGATCATTATACATTGGTTTTCCTCTCCTAAATAAAAAAATTCGATATAATTATACACTATCCGCATGATTAAATCAAGCAGATTTGCACTATTAAAGTATTTCCTACGCCGAAAAAGCTGTTAAGCATAAAAATTTTTATAACTTGTTAACACCATATTAACATTTTGTGCAGAAAAATGTATTATAATGATGATGTACCAAATAGGCGGAGCCGCACCGCTGTGGTATATGTTCTTCCCCCTGATCCCCTTGACTTATAAAGTTTAGTGCCCGTGCCTATGGCTCGGGTACTTTTCTTTGTCAAAAACAGCTATTGATTTTTGTGCAGTATTTTAGCGATTTTTATCCTCCGCCACTTGACCTCAATCTCGGTTTGAGTTATAATATATACAGGATATCTGCATCAGAATTATCTCATATACTACATATAGTAGCTTTCTATTATTCTTGCTAACATCCTCTTTCTTAATATATCTTGAAGGCGAATCCGGGGACATCGAGCTTTTTTTCGATGTCCCCGGATTTTTTAGTATTATTTACAATAAATTCTTTGATATCTTCATTGGTCGGGTAAGCATTCTTTTAAGAAAATAAACGATTCCCGTTGCCAATATCACAAGCAGTCCTGCAACGATCTCAGGAATAAAGGAAACAAGACTTGAAACGTCCGACAGCACCGAGTTGGTTATTTCTATTGATTCAGAGATAAGAATATGACCGCCGTCCCGTTCAATGCCTATTGCCGTTTCAAGCACTATAGCCGCATATTCCGACAGCACGAATATCACCGCTGATATAACTGCGCAGATAACACCGCTTTTTTTGGTAGCCCTTTTTCCTGTAACAACATATCCGCAAAAGCAAAGCACAACAATAAATATACTCCATACGCCCTTCAGGGGACAAAGCTGATACATCAGTATGTTCAGCATAGCGCCAAGCGACGCGCCGAACACAGCGCCTATTATCCCGCTTGCCATGTGCTGCTCCTTTTTTTCAAAGAGATCACGTCGCTTTTCGTAAAGCCTTCTTTTTCTGCCGACGCAATTGTCGCAGATAGGCATCATCTTACTGCCGACAACATATACACCTGTTTTTCTCTGTCTGGAGCAGACTCTGCAAATCGGCGCAAGTCTTTCGCTTTTGCACAGGACAGTGATAAGATGAACTATCGCTCTTAGCTGTTCTTTATCTATATCGGAATCTAT